>JAKLPW010000118.1 GCA_022013675.1 Anaerolineae bacterium
ACTTGGGATGTTCGGCAGCAGTGTCACCCACCTGGACTTCGCTTATTCTTTCGTCGGACGCAGAGACCGGTGGGTAGTGTATTGTGCGTACGTGCTCTCTCTGGTCTTCCTGCCCCTTATCTTCACGGGCCAGATAGGCCACGGTGCCCGCATAGAAGGTGGTATACTGCACTATGAATTGGGCCCAGCCGCTCCGTTTGCTGCCGTCTTCGGCTATGGCTGCTCTGCCATGGCAATCTATCAGTTGTTCTCCTACTATCGGGAAGAGACCAACCCCATCTATCGCAAACGTCTCCTCTATCCGCTCCTGGGGATGTCTATTTCGATCGCCGCGAGCGTGCTTAATGCCGTTCCCGCCATCGGTCGCTATCCGATTGACGTGGGAGCCAATGCGATCAAGGCCATCTTGATTTCCTACTCGCTGCTGCGTTATCAGTGGATGGACACCACGCTGATCATACGTAGAGGACTGGCCCTCGTCATCGTCGCCTCCCTCATCGCGCTCGCCTACCTGCTGGGCATCGCCAACTTCGAGTTGCTACGACGCTCCGACGCTCCGTGGGGTGCGTACTTACTTCTGTTTGTAATGGCGGCACTCCTCGCACTCCTGGTCCGGCCGTGGAGAGAGCACGCGCAGGTATGGGTGGACAAGCTCTTTTTCCCCAAACAGTACGACTCCCGCCAGATGCTGGAAGATCTGGCGGCAACTCTGAACTCCGTACTGGACTCTGAAGGCTTGTCCAACTTGATCCTCGGCGCCATCACATCCCGCATGGGCATTCAGCAGGCCGCGCTCCTGCTGCCCGCCGAAGAGACCGGCCAGTTCAGAGTCGCGACCTCACCTGGATGGGAAGGAAATGCCGATTCGATCTCCTTGAGAGCGGATCATCCTTTGGTCCAGCATCTGAAGCGCACTAGCAAACCACTGGATTACAGCGAGGTGGAGCGACTGCCTCAGTTCCAAGGAATGTGGTCCCAGGAACGGAAGCACCTGGCAGGGCTGAAGCCAGAGATATTCTTCCCGCTGGTCGTCAAAGGCGATCTGATCGGCATCCTGCTCGTAGGTGCGCTGCGATCCGGCAGGGCTTATAGCATGGAGGATCGCCGCACTCTATCAGCCTTGGTCAGCCAGGCATCCGTCGCAGTAGAAAACGCTCATCTCTACTCGGAGACTCGCGAACGAGCCAACGAACTGGAAACGCTACTCCATATCGCCGAAGGGGCCAGTTCCACCTTGAAACTGAAGGAGATGCTTGAGTTGACGGCGCGTCTGACAGCACAGGCATGCCGGGTGGACCGTTGCAGCATCTTCTTGATCGATGAGTCTTCGGGAATAATCGAACCGCTGATGTCACAGTTTGCCTCTGGAAAGAGCGAGAGCGAGCTCTGGCTACGCTTCCGCACCAGCACCTATCTTCAGAGCGCGTCCCAGGTTCCCCTGCTGCGTCAGGTATTCGAGGGGCGCCGGCCTATGATCATCCAGGATGCCAGGGAATCCGGCCTACCCAAGGAATGGATCGAGCCCTTTGGCATCCAGAGCCTTCTTCTCGTGCCCCTCGTCAGCAAAGGCAGGTGCATCGGAGGTATGGCTCTGGACCATACTTCCCCGGACCGCCATTTCACTCCGGGGCAGGTAAGCCTGGCCACCCTCATCGCCAATCAGGTGGCAGTCGCCATCGAGAACGCACGTCTCTTCGAAGCTGAGCGTACGGAGAGGCGGATTAGCGAGACCTTGAGGGACGCATCCAGTATCATAGGGTCGACGCTGGATCTCGACGAGCTTCTTCAACTCATCCTGGTGGAGTTGGAGAAAGTGGTGGCTTTCGACCGCGCTGCTCTCTTCCTGCTACAGGGAGACATACTCAGGATCACCGCCTCACGAGGATATCCTGATCCCGAAAAGGCACTGAGGATCACAGCGGGCCGTGATGAGCACCAGTACTACCGGGAAATGGAGCGCACCCGGCAACCCGTCATTGTCGCTGATCTCCAAGATGATAGTCACTGGAGCCACAGTCCAGGTCACGACGACGCCCACTCCTGGCTGGCAGCGCCTCTGGGTGTTGAGGATCAAATGATCGGGTTCCTCTGTGTGGACAAATCTGAGGTCGACTACTACACTCCTCGCGATGCCGACATTGTGCTGACAATGGCGAACCACGCAGCTCTCGCAATAGAGAAGGCACGGCTTTACCGACAGGCCATAGAAGAACAACGCAAGGCCGAGATCATCCTGCAGGAGACTTTCAATGGCATCATAGTCGTGGATGAGGAACTGGTCGTTCAGGCCCTCAATGCAGGAGCAGAAATCATCATCGGCTATGGAGCCGATGATCTCCTGGGGAAACGCCTGGTGAACCTCTTCGGCCCTGAGCTATGGGGAGAAGGTACCCCCCTACAACGAGCTATCATGGATGGCGAGCGAGTCCCCCCCGAAGAAGGACAGATAGCGGCCAAGGATGGGATGAGAGATGTGCTGCAGGGAGTGACTCCCTTGAGAGACGATTCGGAAAGGGTTTTCGGTTACCTCCTGAGTATCGCCGATATCACGCACCTGAAAGAGATGGATCGCCTGAAGTCTGCCCTCGTCGCCAACGTTTCCCACGAGTTGCGCGCTCCGCTGGCATCCATCAAGGCATATACTGAGCTCCTACTAGACGACCTGGAAGGCGGCAACCGGGCCCTACGCCAGCAATTCCTCACGGTCATAGACCAGGAGACAGATAGACTCTCAGCCTTGATAAGTGACATCCTGGATCTATCACGCCTGGAGTCAGGACAACATGAACTCTATAAGAAACCCCTGGACTTCAACCTGATAGTGGAAAACGTGTTGGGCCTGTTCAACATCCAGGCAGCCAAGAGAGGTATCACGTTCCACATCAATGCCCCGGAAGATCTTCCTCCCCTTGTGGCAGATGAAGAAATGATACTAACGATCACGAAGAACCTGATCAGCAATGCCCTGAAGTTCAGCCACGACAACGGAAGCATTGATATCAGGGTCCACCACGATGGAACGACCCTGGTTTTCAGCGTGGCAGACCAAGGCATCGGCATACCGCCCGAGGAGATACCACTTCTTTTCACGAAGTTCTATCGCGTTCGATCGGTCACTGAGTCCGGCATCCAGGGCACGGGCCTCGGATTGGTGCTGGTGAAGGAGGCCGCCGAAGCCCACGGTGGCACCGTCGAAGTCGAGAGCGATAATGAAACCGGAAGCTGCTTCACTATACGTATCCCCTGCGAGCAGGCCGTTGAACTCGACCCGGAGATCGCAGAGAGGCAATCGGAGACCACTCACACATCTCAGGAGATAGCCCATGGGAACAGAAAAGCAACCCAGCCCCAAAGTTCTGGTAATTGACGATGACCCCACTTTGGCAAAGGCCCTGAGGCTCTACTTCGGCAAGTTAGGCTATCAGGTATCCGTAGCTTACAATGGCGTGGAGGGCCTACGGCAAGTATATGATGATCGCCCGGATGCCATCATTCTGGACATCATGATGCCCAAGATGGACGGCTGGGAACTTGCAAAGCGAATCCGGGAAGTTTCCGAAGTCCCCATAGTGATGCTCACGGCCCGCAAGCAAGAGCAGGAAATTGTCCGAGGACTGAAGTTGGGTGCCGATGACTATGTGTCGAAGCCATTCAGCCTGAAGGAGCTGGAGGCGCGCGTGGGCGCTGTCTTGCGTCGGGCAAAGCCTCAGCCAATGAGAGTCAACGGCATCCTGTACTCCGACGACTTCCTCATGGTCGACGCTGCCAGGTGGGAGGTCAAACGCGACGGAAAGAAAGTGGACCTGCCCTCGACCGAACTCCATCTTCTCCTCTACCTGGTGGAGAATGAGGGCCGGGTGCTGACTCACCGTCAGTTGCTGGAAAAGGTCTGGGGTGCAGAATACGTTGACGAACTGGACTACGTCAAGTTGTTCATCTGGCGACTACGCCGGAAACTCGAACCCGATCCCCACGAGCCCCGCTACCTGCTCACCGAGAGAGGTGTCGGCTACCGCTTCGAGCGAATGGCAATCTGAAGCCCTCCGCGTCCGTGTTGCGCCTCGGTCCAAAGTCCGCGACCTGCGATACCTCTGTCTGCCTCCCCTTGGTTGAACCAGACACCCTTATGTAAACCCCCTTCTCGTTATTGCCGATTCCCTGACAATTTCTAACAAATTGTATACCTTCTGTTCACCTTCTGTTTACCTCCTGTATACCTTGGTGTTGTATAATACTCATAGAGGATACTTGAGCAGCCTGTATCTGTCGCTGCTCGCCGGAGGGGCCCTGCTACGGGAAGTCGTCTTCCGTTCAGGGAGGGGGAGTTCATCTATGCCAACGATCATGATCGTTGATGACGACGCCAATATCCGAGCGGTACTCAAGTATCGCTTCGAAAGAGAAGATTACACCGTTCGCCTGGCCAGCAATGGACTGGAAGCGCTGGCAGAAGTCGGCAGCCAACGGCCAGACGTCATCATCCTCGACCTTATGATGCCCCACATGGACGGCCTCCAATTCCTGTCACTCCTCAAGAACAACCCACAATCTCAGTGCGTACCCGTGATCGTGTTGACGGCCCTGGGACGTACCCCCTATGACGAAATAACCCGCCAGTTGGGGGCCGCGGGTTTGGTGGTGAAACCCTTTAGTCCCCGGCACTTGGTGGAGGAAGTGAAGAAAGCATTAGATGGCGCGTGCATAAGCACGGAGAGGAGGTGGGGAGGGAGCCAAGAAAGCAACCAACGGGAGGATCTGCTGGAGTTGGCCAAGTCTTGATGGGAGGAAAGGCTTTATACTAGGACAAATGGATTGGACTGTAGTTCTAACAACAAGAGGAGAGGAAGGAAATGGATAAGTGTAGCAGCACTGGAAAAAAGAGAAACTGGCTGCGCCTCATGCTGCTGGCAATAGTGCTACTGCTGATGCTGGCAGGCGCTGCACCGGCTCTAGCCTGGGAACCGGAGAGAGTGGAGCCCGGGCGAGTGGATCCGTACTACCACCGCCACGTCTATGCCTACAAGTTCCATGACAAGAACGGCGACGGTTCCAAGAATGGAACTGACTCATGGCTGGCAGACTGGACGATGAAGCTGTACAATTGGAACAGCTTTGATAGTCGGTGGGCTTTCATGGGACAGAACGAGACTAACGCCAATGGCGAGGCGGACCTTGGCTATTGGTCCACCGGCAAGTACAAGGTGGTCGAGGTGCTACAGACCGGATGGGTGAACACTACGCCCCTCGAGCAAGAGTTTGAGTTCAACTCGGGCGACGGGACGGTCTGTAAGTACTTCGGCAACAACATCGATCGCTGCCTGACCTCATCCACGACAGTCACGGGGCCTTCCAGAGACTGCTTGACGACTTTCACATACGAGGTCTGCCAGACTGGGTACGCCCTCATCCACTGGGTGCTGGGAATACCCACATGTTTGGGGGAGGCGGATATTCTCGATGTCACGTTCAACGGCGAGTCGATCCCCAAGTGTGAATCGGGGACCAGCGGGCCATGCTGGATCCTTGGCACAGACGGCTCATGTGGGGTATATGGCCTTAAGTGGGATGACATCCAGGTAGAGGACGGTGAGTGCATAGAGTTCTCGGTTACCTTTGCGGGCGCGCTCAGCACGCAGACTGTCCCCTGGTACGGCAAGTTTGCCAACTGTGATTGTCTTGCCGGTACGACCCTTGGTCCAAGCTGCGACCCGTGCTGCGACGTCAGCGTCTACCTGACGGGTGATACCTCATTTTGTGCAGGCAGCAGCACCATCATCACGGCACATGCCTCCGGCGGCTCCGGCTCCTACTCGTACGACTGGGGCGCAAGCACCTCGTCTGGTTCCGGCAGTGGCAATACCTACACCGCCACCGGCTCCGGCACTGTTGCTGTCACCGTCGGCGATACTGCCGACCCGGACTGCACTGACTCTGACAGTGTCGATGTCACGGTGAATCCGAATCCCACCTGCGGCATCAACGGTAGTCTCGACGGCTGTTTGAACACCACGGAGACCTACACCTGGAACGGTACGGGTGACGTAGACTCCTTCACGTGGACGGTGACCGGGGGCACCAT
>JAKLPW010000119.1 GCA_022013675.1 Anaerolineae bacterium
GCTCCTCACCCTCCCTGATTATCTTTTCTCTCCAGCATCTCCTGCAACACCACTGCAATCTCACCCGAGGTGAAGGGCTTGGAGAGGCTGGGACGTCCGGAGGCCCGGATGAAGTCGCCGGTGCCCGGGGTGATGACGTCTCCGGTGACGAAGATGAAGCGCTCTGCCACTTCCGGCCTATTCTCCTTCAGTTGGGCGTAGAGTTCCTGACCGCTCAGGCCGCGCATCTTCAGATCACTGACGATGACGTCGTATTCCTCTGCGTCGAGATGTGCCAGGGCCTCCTCACCACTGTGGGCTGTGGTGACCTGGCATCCTAGATGCTCCAGGTTGCGCCGCAATAGGGAAGCTACGGCCTCCTCGTCATCTACCACCAGGATTCGTTTCCCTCGGGTCAGAGATATGTCCGTCTCTTGCACCTTTGGCATCTCAACGGCGGCAGATTCCGGGGATTCGGACCTCTCGCTCGTGGGCACGGGTAGCTCCAGGACGAACCGCGTGCCGGTGCCTTCCTCACGATTCTCGGCCCAGATGCGACCGTGGTGTTCTCCGATGATGCCGTAGCAGATGGAGAGCCCCATGCCGGTTCCCTGCCCTACCTCCCTGGTGGTGAAGAAGGGATCGAAGATGTGTTCCATGACCTCAGGGGGAATACCTTTGCCATCGTCCTCGAACTCGATGCGCAGAGCCGGGGCGGGAACATCGAGGGCAGGAGGCTGGCCCGTTGGTGGAGTCTCGGGTTCCCCCGTGCGCACGCTTGTGCGCACGGTGAGGACGCCGCGGCTGTGAGCCTCGGACATGGACTGCTCCGCGTTGGTGAGCAGGTTGACGAAGACTTCCTGCAGCCGATGGGGATCGCCGGTGATCGGGGGGGTCTCCATATCGTATTCCCTGATGACGCGTATATTTTGCCCCCGTAGGTGATAGGAACGCATGGCGAGGGTCTGGTCCAGCAGGTCATTCACTAATATTGAAACCCTCTCCGGGCGATACTGTTGGGAGAAGGTGAGCAGATCCTTGACGATGCGTGAGCAGCGATCCGCAGCGTGGCGGATCTTCTCCAGGTCCTGGCGGGCTCTGGGGTTCAGGTCGGCACTTTCCAGCAACTGGGAGTATCCCATCACGGCCGTCAGGGGGTTGTTCAACTCGTCGGCCACGCCGGAGACTAGCCGGCCTACGGCGGACATCTTCTCGCTCTGCACCAGGCGCGCCTGGGCTCGTTGGAGTTGCTGCATGCTCTCTTCCAGGGCCGCGAAGATCTCTGCCTTATGCCAGGTGGCGGAGAGCTGGTGGGCGAAGGCGGTGATGGCGGGAACGTTCTCCTCTTGCAGCGCCCGGGAGCGGACGCTTAAGACCCCCATGACGGTGCCCTTGACGATGAGGGGGGCGCTGATAGCACTGTAGCGGCGCATGGACTTCGGCAGAGACCCCTCGATGCCTTCCGCTCTCTCAATTGCCTTTCGGATGATTGGATCGAGAGGATCACGAGAGATAAGCGATGCGCGTTCGTGTACGACGCGGGAGTAGGTTTCGTTATCCTCTATAGGGATAGAGAGCCGTGACAGTGGGCTGCCGAGCAGCCCCTCGATGTCTCGCAACAGTTTCGGATCCAGGGTGCTATGCGCCAGGTGGAGATGCTCTCGATCTGCGTCTACGGTTAGAGCCATGCACTCGATGCCGAGCCCCAGGAACGCTTCGGCGGCAGCGTTGAAAATCTCCTCTGGCGTGGTGGCGGGAGCCATGGCCGTGGCGGCTTCGTTGAGCGCCTCCAGAAGCCGCTCTCGCTGCAGGCGTGCCGTTATGTCACGGATGACGGCCGTGAAGCCCAATCTCCCGCTATTCAGTGTCTTCAGGAGACTGGCGGAGATCTCAATGTCGATCAGATGGCCATCCTTGTGCCAAGCCCTGGTCACGTAGTTGCGAATGAAAGCCGTGGGATGCAGGAGATCGATAATCGTTTTCGGGGACCCATCACTCTCGTCTTTGAGGGCGATAAGATCAGGATTTTGGCCCAGAGCTTGCTCGCGCGACCAGCCAAAGATATCCTCCGCGCCGGCACTCCATACGGTGATGCCCCGATCCGCGTCGCCAGAAACGATGGCGTCAATGGAACTGTCCAGGATGGCCCGGTGATCCTCTTCGGCTTTCTGGATGTTTGTGAAGAGCCGTGCGTTCTGGATGGTCACTCCGACCTCATCGCCGATGACTTCCAACAGGCGCAGGACGTCCGCTGCCAGCGTCCGGACCTGGGTCGAGGCCAGGAAGGCAACCCCGAAGACGCGCCCGGTGGCTCGCAGGGGGACGACGATGGCGGTCCGTATGCCGGCCAGGGGAACAGGGAGCGCCCAATCCTCCTCGGAGTACTTCGTGGTGTAGGTCAGTTCGCCCTCTTCGGCGACGTACCCCACCATCCCGTTGTCAGGCCCCAATCGTGCAACGTGCGAGACGTACTCTGCATCCATGCCCTTATGTGACGCAAGAACCAGATCACCGGCTTCCTCCTGAAAGTAGGCCGCACCGATCTCCGTGCCGGTGAGCTGCATGGCTCGTTCCAGGACCATGGAGGCAATCTCCCTGGGATCGAGGGAGCTGCTGGCCGCGGCGGTGACGGCGTGGATGGTTTCGAGTTGGTTGGCGCGCTCCTGCTCGGTCTGATAGAGTCGCGCGTTCTCCACCGCTGTGCCTAGCTGGTGACCCAGGCCGATCAGTAGACGTTTCATCTCCGGCCCCAGTTGAAGTTCTCTATGGGATAACAGCAATATGCTGCCCAGGAAACTGCCTCTGGACTGGAGGGGAATGCAGATGAGGGTGAGGTAACCCAGTTCGACAGCCATCTGTTGGCGCTTTGTCTTCGGGCTCTGGGAGAGATGCACGAGCACCGGTTTTCCCAGACCCTTCGTCTTATCCGTCAGGGCCGCGTCGCGGAGAGATATTTGCTGGAAGCACGCTGCTAGCTCAGCGGAGACTCCCTGGTAAGCACGTAGGTTCAAGGTTCTCGTTTTACTATCCCACAGGTGCACTGCCCCGGCCCCGATGGAGATGGCTGTCAGAATCTGATTCAGGGCGTTCTTGAGGATCTCGTCCAGGTCCAAGCTGCGGCTCATGGTGGCGGCGATGGTGTTGAGCGCGTCCAATTCAGTCACGCGCTTTCGCAGGGCCTCATCGGTCTGGGCGTAGAGCCAGGCGTTCTCCACTGCCCACGCCGCTCTGTCTGCGATAGCTTCTGCCAGGCGGAGGTCATCGCCATCGAAGTGATTGGGGCGGGTGTCGGTGATGGTCATCACAGCCCGTACCTTCTCTCGGACTTTCAGGGGGACGCAGATGACGGACCGGCTGGGCCAGCGCTTGTCGGGGAAGCTGTACCAGCGCTCGTCCTCCTGCACGTCGGGGAGGAGGACGCCCACCCTATGATCCAGAACCCAGCGACTCAGGCCATCATCGAGGACGGGAGAGACAACCTGGATGGGTTCCTCCAGGCCTAGTTCGTGGCTGAGGATGCGATAGGTAACCTGTTGGCCTTCCTCGATGACGAGGATACTTCCCCTCTCCGCTTCCATGGCCGTGGTGGTCAGTGAAAGCACATCTCCCAGTACCTGGCTCAAATTAAGACTGGAGCTGACCTGGTGGCCTATCTCGTTCAGAAGCTGAAAGCGTCCCTTCTCCTGGGAGATCTGCCGGTAGAGATAGGCGCTTTCGATGGCAGTGGCGGCCTGGTTGGCGAGGATCTCCAGTCCCTGGATATCCCGGGGAGTGGGGCGCTGTCCGCTGGTAGGATCCGTCACCAGGATGGTCCCCAGTCGCCCGGAAGGCCCATCAATGGGTACTATCAGCAGATCATCTGCTTGCCATTGGTGTTCTTCCTGCCCCTCGGAGTGATCCAAGGTAAGGGCAGAGAGGATCTCTTCCGGGCACTCCACATCAGTCCGACTTCGGAGGTTGGGAATGAAGTAGGCGTAGCCGATGCTGAAACGCTCGTGCCGGTACCATTCTGTTACGGGAGAGGGAGGTGCTGAAAGGAGATCTTCCTTTCTGGCGGTGGATATGCCCTCTGCTGACACCGGACGCGCGAAGGCACCGCTTCCGTCGCGCATTCGGAGTACTACTTGTCCCCATCCCAGGGTCTGATGCATGGAGCAGCAGACGAAGTCCAACACGGCAGAGAGGGTAAGCTGGAGACGCATCTGCTCACCCACATGAGCGATCTCTGTCAACAGGGTCGCTTGTTGGGCTTGGTTGGCGGCCAACTGTTGGCGCTCGATGACGTGCTCGAGAAGCGCCAGGGTACGAGCCAGATACCCTTTCCCCCGGATGACGTAGTCGGCATCTCCGGGTCGGAAGGTCTCGGCGAGCGTTTCCTCGTCATCCCGGTCGGCGATGAAGACCACCGGTAGATCGTGGCTCCGTTCCCTGGCATCGGCCAGCAGCTTCGAGGGGGGGGTCTTCGACAGGCTGAAGCTCGCCAGCAAGGCGTCGAAGGGGTGTTCTCCCAGCTCCTTCAGGTACTCCTTGCGCGTTGCCGAGGTATGGAGTTCCATGTGCGGAGCGTGTTCTGCCAGGAACTCCGTCATTCGCTTCATTTCATCTTGATCATCCTCAATGTAGAGGATGCGCATAGTAGGCAGTGTCATCTTATTTCTCTCTTTCCCCTGTTGCATCTCCTGCATGTGGTCTCTTCTCCATTGATGGCCGCACGGACAGCCTGCGGTGCGAGGGCGCTAGCTGAGCCCATCGCCCATCTCTCCAATGGCTTTGGCATGAGCCTGCTCCCGGTGGGCGGCATGTAATCCACGCACGACGCTGTCTACGAGGGTGATGGCTCGTTCGTGGGCGCCCGGCGGGAGGGCGTCTATGCGCTCTGCCAGGCGGCGGACCTCCGGAGAGAGCTCCAGAGGCTCAAGGGAGGAGAAGGCGACCCCGACCCTGGAGAGGATTGCTCCCGCGTGTAGGCCCAGCGCTGCGGCCATGCGCTCCAGGGTCTGGGTACCGATGTTGGTACGAGCACCACTCTCGATCATGCTGACGTAGGAACGAGCCACGCCAGCGGTCTGAGCGAGTTGGCTTTGGCTCATGTTTTGCTCTATTCGCAACATGCGAATGGTTTCCCCCAAGTGGGTCATGCTACCCTCCTGCTAGGGTGAAGTAGTGAGAACGTGTTCCCCTATGACTATTATACTTCAGTATGTCACCAAAGTGAACACCTGACACGGGGTGTGAACGTAAAAAAGGCGTAAATATCAACAGAGGGTTCGAAAAAAGACTTCGGAAGTCTACCGCGTACGGGAAGTTCACCGGATTCTGTGCAGTTTTGCATGGCAGTTTTGCATCATATTGAGGGCCACTCTACCCCTTTGAAGACTTCCGAAGTCTGGAGGGCAGCCAGAAGGTATGAACATAGCAACAGAGGTATTGACACGTGATTGATGGTGTGGTATCATAGCAGTAGAACATATGTTCTAATTTCGCTGCACAGGGCAGATGTTCGGATTAAGGGATGAGGATAGGGTGGCTCGGTCGGGAGACCTTCGCCAACGAGCGGATAGGGCGCTGATCTTGTTGGGTGAGGGTCTCCTGACCGAACCCTTTACCGCTCGGTCGGGAGACCTTCGCTGATCGCTGAAAGCTGATTGCTGACCGCTGATCTGGGTCTCCTGACTGAACCCTGCTCCCAGGCTACTTGGAGATGATGGGTAGGTACATGTAAGTTGGCGTGTTGGTTACCGTGGGAGTGATGCTGGGATCGAGCGTGTAGGTTGGGCGCGGCGTGTAGGTTGGACCAGGTGTGTAGGTCGGGCCGGGCGTGTAGGTTGGGCCAGGTGTGTAGGTGGGAAGGCCCGTAAAGGTTGGCAGAGGCGTATAAGTCTCTTGCGGCGTGTGGGTAGGCTCCGACGTATATGTAGGCTGTGGAGTGTAGGTCGGCGGAGGCGTCTGCGTCGCGTAACGCACCGAATAGACGATGTTCAATTGGGGGTGTTTGGCTGTGGTGAGATGCTCGGAAGATGCGAAATCGTACCGCACCTGCACTTGCGGATTGGCCTTGAACACCACCCCGAAGTTGCTTTCGGGGTTCTGGGCCCAGGCGTGTACCGCATCGGTGATGTTGAAATGGAAGTAGTCGTTCAGATGGGTTACAGGCACTGTGCTCAGCGTTTGGAGGACCCGATCCTGGCCTCCTTTGTTGCAGCCCGGGGCAAACCAGGGCACACCATCCTCGGACTCGTCCCAGGTCGCTTCCATCTCCTCCCACCGAAGCAATACCTGATGGGCCGAAACCTGCAGGGGGTTGTCGTTGCTGTGCTTGAGAGCGTAGAGGGAGAGCACGGCCTCGTGCACGTCCACGTTAGGGCTGACGAAGGCGTCCGACAGATCGAAGCGAACGAGGGAGGCCTGAACATCGCTGGCTCGGACGGCTATGTCCTTCCGGTCGCCGTAGTTGCCATCCGACAGCCACGAATTGATCCAGGTGTCCGTGGTGCCCGTGTAATCATCCACGCCCTGCTTGAGGGTTATGCGGTAGGAGCGAGGAGTGGGAGTCAATGTGATGGTCGGCGTTGGTGTAGGCGACGGCGTCTCGGTGGCCGTGGGCGTCGCTGTGAACGTGGCCGTTGGGCTGACGGACGGTGTCAAGGTGGGGGTCTCGGTGGGAGTCTCGGTGGGAGTCTCGGTGGGCGTGGACCATGGCGTCTCTGTCGTGGTCGGTTCGACGGTCGGAGTCGGTGTTACCAGCGAGCCCAGGTGTTTGGCGTAGTAGATGTCAAGCCTACCGGGATCGTCGTCTTGCCAGGCTACGTGGAGGAAGCCGAGCGGGTCCACGGCCAGGGATGGGTTGGTGGATCCACTGGCGTTGCCAGAGACATTCTCCTGGCCCATCCAGTTCCCACCCGGGGAACGATAGGTGTAGAGAACTTCGTTATTGCCCGTCGTGTAGTCGTACCAGGCCACGTGCATGGCTCCCACGGTGTCGAAGGCC
>JAKLPW010000012.1 GCA_022013675.1 Anaerolineae bacterium
GGGTGCCGTCGCTGCCTGGGATGCGCAACATGTCCCCAAAGGTGGTCAGGATCACACCTGGTAACCTGGCCAGGGCGATAGCTCGATCCAGATCAGTGCAGGATGTCACGCAGACGGGACACCCGGGCCCAGAAAGCATCTTGATGCTTGCGGGGAGCAACTGGCGCAATCCATAACGCATGATGGCATGGGTGTGCCCACCACAGAATTCCATGAAACGCATCGGCTCTGTGGCCCGATGGCTGATATGCGCGATCAGACGTCGTGCCAGCTTCGGGTCGCGGAACTCATCAATGTACTTCATGAAGCTTGCTTCTTTCGCGAACGTCGCTGCAAAGATATCATGCTGTCTCGTTGCCAACCTTGGGGAGGTCGCCTCGCTCCACGTGGGCCAGTGCGGCCGCCTCTTCAGCTTCTGCGTCCGCATATTCAGCCTCTGCGTCCGCATCTTCAGCTTCCGCGGCAGCCTCTTCAGCTTCTGCGGCTTCCTCCATCTCTCTCAGCAATCGCAGAGTCTCTTCCGCTTCCTCGGGGGCCAGAATGCCGATGGCATAGCCAGAATGGATCAATGCATAGTCGCCTACCCTTGCCTCGGGTGTGAAAATGAGACTGATCGCCCTTTCTATGCCACCAATTTCTATCTTCGCTACCTGATCTTCATCAATGGAAGTGATCAGGGTGGGAATTGCTAAACACATATTTATCTCTCCCCAACAAGAGAAGTCTCGAAGGATGAAGGTGCGGCGAAGCTGGCTACTACTGCCTGTCCCAGCGACAACCCGCCATCGTTGCAGGGCACCTGGTGATGGACCAGCAGGGCGAAGCCTCTAGCTCGCAGATTGGCCACTGTCCCTCCCAGCAGGAGGCGGTTCTGGAAGCATCCTCCGCTCAACGCTACCGTGTTCACTCCCTCGCTCTTCCGGATACGCTCGCAAACCTCCGCGATGAATTGCACCATTGTCTTATGGAAACGAGCGCTGATGACGGCGGTCGGCGTTCCCCGCTTGATCTCATCCACAAGGGAGGCGAACAGGGGTGCCAGGCCGACTTGCCATCCGTCATTCCCGTGCTCTATGGTGAAAGGATAGCCGGCCCCTTGCCACCGGTCATCCGTCGCCATTTCTAGCTCGATAGCTGCCTGTGCCTCGTAGCTCGTCTGAGGGCAGATATTTAGCATCGCGGACACCGCATCGAAGAGACGCCCGACGGAAGAAGTGAGGGGCGTATTCAGGCCTCTCTCCACCTGCTGAGGGATGATGCGGAGTTCCTCCGCTGCTACGTCCTGCAGGAAGGGGAGGTCGGGAATCTCTCCGGTCAATGCATGTAGGTAACCTATGGCCAGCCGGTAAGGATTGCGGATGGCCGTCTCACCGCCGGGCATGGGCAGGTATTCCAGGTGCCCCAGACGGCGGAAGCCGTGGTAATCTGCAAGCAGGAATTCCCCCCCCCAGATGTGACCGTCGAGGCCATAGCCCGTGCCATCGAAGGCTACGCCGATGACCGGCCCACCCTCCGCCCAATCATTATCAGCCAGACAACTGGCGATGTGAGCATGATGGTGCTGCACGGCTATCAACTTGACTGGTCTCTCGCGCCCTGCTGCCTGTTGCAACGCATAGCGGGTAGAGAGGTAGTCCGGATGCATGTCGTGAGCGATGGTCTCTGGCTCAATACGGAATAAACGTTGGAACAGCGTTACACTGGTTTCGAAGTGCTCCAAAGTCTCCAGGTTCTCCATATCGCCGATGTGCTGGCTGAGGAAGGCGTAGTTCTCTCGGGTGATGCAAAAGGTGTTCTTAAGCTCTGCCCCACATGCCAGAGTCTGGCCCACTTTGAACGGGAGCCTGATCGGATAGGGCGCGTAGCCCCTCGATCGCCGTATTGGCTGCGCCAGTGTTGTCTGTTTTATATCCTCTGCTGCTCTACCACTGCGCTCGTTCACCTCGCTCACGAGCCACACGCTGTCGTCGTAGCGGGCGTGTATCTCTCGGTCGTGCATCAGGAAGTAATCCGCCAGATGCCCCAGTCGTTGTAGGGCTTCGTCGTTATCGCTGGCGATGGGCTCCTCGGAGAGATGGCCGCTTGTCATCACGAGGGGGCGGCCCACGTCGCGCAAAAGGATGTGGTGCAGCGGAGTATAAGGCAGCATCACTCCCAGATAGCGGTTGGCGGGCGCGACCAGAGGCGAGACCGATGAAGTATCTCTCTTCCGCAAGAGGACGATGGGACACTGGTGCGATGTGAGAAGCTTCTTCTCTGCTGGCGAGATATCACAATGACGGCGTACTTCCTCCAGCGTGGCCATCATCACAGCCATGGGCTTAGCAGGCCTTCGTTTTCTCTCTCGAAGGAGCTGTACGGCTCTGTCGTTCGTAGCGTCGCAGGCCAGATGGAATCCGCCCAGACCTTTCAGGGCCAGCACGTGTCCCTCGGAGAGAAGATGGGCCGCCTCTGCAATGGGGTCTATGCTCTTCCGTGCAGGCCAGGGAGCGCCCTGCGCATCTACCAACCTCACACGGGGGCCACACTCCGGACAGGCATTGGGCTGAGCATGGAAGCGGCGGTCCAGGGGATCGTCGTATTCAGCCTGGCACTCAGGACAC
>JAKLPW010000120.1 GCA_022013675.1 Anaerolineae bacterium
CCGGCGTGTGGATATCGTCCGAGTTCAGATAGGCAAGGATACTTCCCGTGGCCCGCTGCCAACCGCGATTGATGGCATCCGTCTGCCCGTTGTCCTTCTCGCTGGCCCAATACGCTATCCAATCGGCATATTTGCGGATGATTTGCACACTATCATCGGTGGAACCGCCGTCTAGAACAATATATTCCAAGTTTGGATACCCTTGCAGCAACACCGAGCGGATGGTCTCCTCAATGAACTGTGCCTGGTTGTACGACGGCGTGACAATGCTCACCCGCAGCCAGGGTTCACCACCGGGCATCATCTCCGGCAGTTGCTCGCTTTCCTCCGTCCACGGCCAGCCGGTTTTACCCGACGGCGGTGGGGGGAGTTCACTCAATGTTGGACAGCGCATAGTGATTTTTCCCATCAATGAACCGTGTGGGATTCAGAGGAATACCATCTCGGGCCATTCGTTCGATGGTCGTCCTCACTTGTGCATACTCTGCTTCTGCGTACACATGGGGCTCAAGGCGGCGGATGTTCAGAGTCCGCTTGACCAATGCATAAGCATCCTCACGGGGCTGGCCGGCGTAGACGACCAGCAGGTCAATGTCACTGGCAACGGTCTGCCTGCCCGTCGCGTAGGAGCCAAACAGCACTACGCGTTTCAGGGGCAACTTTTCCCGTAGCGCTGGCACACGCTGGCGCAATAAAGCGAGCAAGTCCTCACGGCTGAAGGGAGGATAAAACACCCTCACAGAACTGGACGATTTTTTCGGCATGTGTCACCATCCTTTCAGCTTCGGTACGAGTGTACCGGCGTCGGGGCGAGCCTGAAGGATGAGCGTTGGGGTAACGTGCCAGGATGTAGACTTTGTCCAGCTCCAACGCCGCATCACTCAACTCCTCGGGAACAGGGCGCCAGGGCACCAGTTCCTCCAGCAGGTCAGCGACGGAATGGCCCCACGCTTCTGCGCCTCGTCTTTGAAAGACCGCCTTAACCGCCTTCTCGGCCGCTTGCTGCGCCGAGAAGCAAGCCCAATCGAAGAAGCCACGCTCCGTGTCACTCCTGGCATGTTCCAAATCGCCTTGCGCCTGGTCCATCCAGTCAGCACTTCGTTCCACGATTTACCTCCGGCGTAAGCAACGGGTCAGATATAGTATCGGGCAACTGTTCGCTTTCCTCCGTCCACGGCCTGTCCTGCCTGTCCTGAGCGTAGCCGAAGGGAGCGTAGTCGAAGGAAGCCGTGTCGAAGGGCCAGCCGGCACTTTGACCATGCCGCCGTGGTGAGCCTGTCGAACCATCAGTGCAAGCCTTGCCCGGCGGCGGGGGAAGTTCGTTCAGGTTTGGGCAGCGCATGATGACTTGTGAATCGCAGATGGCGTAGGAAACTGCGGGAATACGCTATCCGAGCCTCATAAGGGATGCTGTCTCGGGTCATCTGTTCGATGATCGTCCTTACCATAGAAAATGCGGAAACTCGCTCAAATCAAACCCAACTCACGCACTACATCCAGCACCAGTGGCAATGGCTCCTGCCATAGCCACTCCACGCGCAACCAGAAGTTGGGCAACACCACCGAGCGATAGACTCCTTCCACGTCAGACGGCACAAGCCGATATTGACCAGCCGCCGTCAACTGATAGAACTCGGCCCGCCTCGTTTGGGGATCAATCAGCCAATACTCTGGCACGCCTCCCCGCTCGTACTCGTAGAACTTCTCCCCCCGGTCTCGCCCCACGCTCTCCGGCGAGACAATTTCCACCGCCAGGTCGGCCGGGCCATCCAAGTAGGTCTGTTTGAGCCGTTTCAGGTGCTCGCGTGCCACAAAGAGCAGGTCCGGCTCCCGCCCGTGTTCCAGTTTCATCTGGAACGGTGCACTCAAGACAACGCCTAAATCGCTTTGCTCGACGAAAGTGCGCATCACACTGGCCAGGAAACCGGCAATGCTCTGATGCTGTCTCGATGCCGGACTGTACATCACCACCTCCCCATCCACCCATTCGGCCAGTGTATCCTCATCGGCCCAGGCCAGGAACTCCTCGTACGTCATCTTGTGACGCGTCATCTTGCTCGGCTCCACTGGTGCCAGGAGTATCTCAAGCAGCCGACGGCGCAGCGATTCCTCACCGGATGTCGGGGAGATCGGAGGGTGCTGCACAGTTGCCGGCCGTGCGGTTGTTTCCTGTTCACTCATTCGTCACCTCCAACTCCTAATAATACTACACATACTGCCCTCTGGCAAGGATGAGTTGGAAATTGCGGATTGCAAATTTGGAATGGCGGATTCAGCCTTCGCATCCCGTCCCACCTGCCCTGAGCGTAGCCGAAGGGATCAAGGCCAAAGGGTTGGTCGTCTCGCCACGGTCTGTCCTGAGCATTCTGAGCCTCCTGAGTCTGTCGAAGGACGAAGGGCCAGCCGGCACTTCGACCAAGCCGCCGTGGTGAGCCTGTCGAACCATCAGTACAAGCTTTACCCGGCGGCGGGGACGGGAGTTCATTCAAGGTTGGACAGCGCATGGATCACCCCTCAACGTGGAGCCAAAGACAGGCGTTGGGCACTCTTTGTCTGTCCTTTGCCACTTGCAACGCGGTACTATCTCCCGTCACCTCTCTGAATTCTCTCATCGCTACCCCTGGGTGATGGAATCCTCCAGCCTTTGCTTAATGATCCGCTTGTATTCACCTAAACGCCCTACACATTCCAGCAACTCGGGAATGTACTGAACCACATCCCGGAGCAAGGGCAGCAGGTATGCGGTTGCATAGTCGTGAACAATCTGATTGCGAATCTCGCGGATTTCCTTCCACTCATACACTGAGCGGATATTACCGCGTTTCTCGGCACGGTTGATCCGGTCAATAAACGTAGCACCGGCCGGCAGAAACTCGACCCGATCAATAGCTCTGAAAACCCTCTGTGTCAGAATATCAGACAGACGAGCAAACCTGACAGTGAGTGCATCCCATCGCTCCCACTCTGCATCGTCATAATCTAGAGCGTCCCTGATCTCCGGCCGGCGCTGATAGGAGTAACGTAGAGCCTGAGCCGCTGTTTCAGCCAGAGCGACTTGTTCCAATGCGTTTTCAAGGTGGAGGCGCTCTTGTTCAGTTAAGGCCATATCTGCACACTTCCCCGAAAAGCCAGACGAACAAAGGCGGGTTGACCGCTCACTTGAGCCCCGGGAGATACTACTATGTCCACTCTTTGATCACCCAACCGTTCTTTGATAGCTATACGCAGTTCCTTGCTCAATTCATAAGCATACCGCGCCGCCCCAGCGGAAACAATAAGCAAGTCCAGGTCTCCCCCCCTCTGAGTCGGATAGGTTCTGGAACCAAAGAGATAGACGACCGCATCAGGATACTTGCCCAGATACATTCTGAACAGCGTAGACAACTTTTCCCTTTCTTCCTGACCTAATCGAACCTCTCGCGGGGGTAAATCCAGATCATTCATTACTAGCCATTCCCTCACCTCGTATCGGACAACTGTTCGCTTCCCTCCGTCCACGGCCTGTCCTGCCTGTCCTGAGCGTAGCCGAAGGGCCAGCCGTGTCGAAGGGCCAGCCGGCACTTTGACCATGCCGCCGTGGTGAGCCTGTCGAACCATCAGTGCAAGCCTTGCCCAGCGGCGGGGGCGGTCCACGCCGGGTCAGGCACGTCCACGACCATCATCGCGGTGTCTGGCTCAAAGGGAACCTGGGTCGCCAGCATCTCCTGAGCGCCAATCCGCAGTGACTCAACAACGTCTTCGCGGGTTCTTTCCTGAGCATTGACGCCAGGTAGATCCAGCAACCAGCCGATCCACCAGCCATCACTTTGTTTGACAATCGCCCGGTACTTCATAGCTCAGCTCACGAAAGGAATATCCAGGTCTTTACAGATCTTGCGGGCCAATTCGTGAACAATCTCAAAATCAGCCACGAATTTCACGAATTAGCACGAAGAAAAGAAGGTAAATTAGTGAAATTCGTGTAATTCGTGGCAGAAATCTGTAAGGCTATCTATACTCCCCCAACTTGTAGATACGCCCTGTCGTTTGCCTTCCCGCAACAAGACCGCGCTATGGGCTTTCAGATGCTTGATTAGCCGAGTTCTCTTCATCGCTCATCCAAGCTGGTGCGGCATCAAGGTCACATCGCCCCGTGGCTTCTGGCTTTACGCCGGAGTCTATGATACCACAAATGGACGCTACAGCCAAGCCCACCAGACAAGTCGTCTCTTCGATGAACTGCGCCTGGTTGTACGACGGCGTGACGATGCTCACCCGAGGCCAGGGGACCGCCTGCCCTGAGCTGCCAGGTTGAGCCTGTCGAAACCCTGTCGAAGGGTCGGGCATCGTATCCGGCAGTCGC
>JAKLPW010000013.1 GCA_022013675.1 Anaerolineae bacterium
CAGAGCTTTCTTGAAGGAGAGGCGGTCGATTTCGAGTTGGATATGATGGCTCTGGAAAGGTGCTCTGAGTTTCAACGAAGGGTGCTTCAGGTAGAGTCCAAGATCCCGCGGGGTTGGGTAAGCACATACGGGAGGATCGCCAGGAGGTTGGGGGCTCAGGGTGGTGCGAGGGCGGTGGGGGGAGCCCTCGCAGGCAACCCGTTTCCGATTGTCATCCCATGTCATCGGGCCATCAGATCCAATGGGGGCCTGGGTGGGTTCCAGGGTGGGGTGGAGATGAAGCGTGCCTTGCTTGCAGGTGAGGGGGTTGAGTTCACGCAAGGGGGCAAGGTTCTCATGAAGAGGGTTTACTACTAATGTTGAGGCCTGCACCTCGCGGTGAGGCCTGCACCTCTCGGTGAGGGCGATATTGTCACTGAACAGTTAGGGGGTGGCAGGTTCATGGAACAACAACGAACACTAGCACTCACAGTTGCGCTTGGTAGGCTATTGCTGTAGACTGTGGGACGGTCTTGGAGCCCTCACTTTATGGTGATAGTGCCATACGATGCTCGTTCGGCGGTTCGGAGCGAGATGTGCGTAATAGGCTCAAAGGAGTTTCAGAGCTCTTGAAAGACACTTTTATGGCTGGAGGAGATATGTTCGTAAAGCAGTTTCGCATGGGCGGAGATCGCAATTTTGGTTACCTGGTTGCCGACGAGAAGACTCGGAAGGCGGCCGTGGTGGACCCGTCGTTTTCTCCGGAGACTGTCATCGAGTTCGCACGTGAGAATCAGTATGAGATCGTGTATGTGTTCAACACCCACGCTCACTACGACCACTCCAATGGCAATAGCGTCATGGAGGCATTGACGGGGAGGTCGCCGCTGCTGTTTGGCTCAACTGATCTTGGGAGTGGCATTGTCGTCACTCACGGTGCGCGATTTCCCCTGGGGGATATGGAGATCGAGGTCATTCACTCGCCCGGTCATACCGAAGACTCGATTTGTATTCTGGTGGGGGATGCCCTTTTCTCTGGTGATACGTTGTTTGTCGGTAAGGTGGGAGGAACGGACTTTGGTGAGAGTGCCTGGGCCGAATATGAATCGCTTCACCAGAAGCTCCTTACGCTACCAGACGATACTCGCGTTTTCCCTGGGCATGATTACGGTACCGCGCCTGAATCCACGATTGGCCAGGAACGAAGGACAAACCCGTTCTTGCTACAGCCAGATTTCGAAGCCTTCGTACATCTGAAGAGGAATTGGCTGGCGTACAAGGCGGAGCATGGAATAGCATGATCCCTTGGTATGAAAGGAGCTTTAGGCGAGAGTATCTCAATCTATATGCGCATCACACTTTATCTGAGGCGAGGTCAGACGTCCGGGCCATCGTTAAATTGATCTCTCCCCCAAGGGAAGAGCCGCTGTTGGATCTGGGTTGTGGGGCGGGTAGGCATCTGCTGGCTTTGGTCGAACTCGGGTTCACCAAGCTCGTGGGGCTGGACCTGTCGGAGGAGCTCCTCGCGGTTGCTGCCGAGCGGCTCTCCCTGGGCGATGACATATGCGGTCGAGAGGTCCGACTGCTTCGGGCCGATATGCGTGACATTCCATTCGAGGACGAATTCGCCACGGTGCTGTCGCTTTTCACTTCCTTCGGCTACTTTGAGAAGGATGAGGAAAACGAAGCAGTGCTCACGGCCATCTGTCGGTCCCTCAGGGTTGGAGGGACCTTCCTGATCGATTACATGAACCGTGATCTGGTGATAGCCAATCTGGTTCCCAGAGACGAGATGACCTTCTCGGACAGGTTTGTGCAGAACTGTCGTTGCCTGACGCACGATGGCCGGCGGATCGAGAAGACAACTACCATCACCACCGAAGCTGGAGCGAAGCGTGAGTTTCACGAGTCGGTCCGGCTCTACTCCTTGCTCGAAATGCGGCAGATGCTGACGGTCTCAGGATTCGTACACATCCGCAGCTATGGGTCGCTGGGTGGGGAGTGCTTTGGGGCTGAAAGCGCGCGGCTGATTATGGTGGCAGAGAAGAGGGAGCGGTGATCACCAGAGTTAGGCTACGAAATCTGCCTTCGGTGGCAGGAAACCGGTTCTACGTGGATTATGTGACTGGCTCGGGTACTGCCGCCAGTTTCTTCACCCATGCACCGCTGGACTTTGGCGCTGCTTTCACGGATAGGCGAGAGTACAACTATCCGCGGGCGTATGTCTCTCGTCGCCTGGCTGAGTACAACCAGAAATTGGGCGCGCACCCGGCGGCCATGGCCAACATCGATGCTCTGGAGGGGTCTTCTGGTTTCTGCGTGATAACCGGGCAGCAGGCGGGATTTTTAGGTGGTCCTGCGTATACGGCATACAAGATTATAACCGCGATTCGGCTCGCCAAGAAGCTGCAAGAGGAACTAGACGCCATCTTCGTGCCTGTGCTCTGGCTAGCCACGGAAGATCACGACTTCGGCGAGATCAACCACGCGTTCTGGCTCAAGGATGATGGTGAAGTCGGCAAGGTGAGGTTCTCCTGGGAACACGAAGGGCGTCCGATTTCGGATCTTCCCGTTACCGCTGAGGTGAGGCAAGCCTGCGACGAATACTTCCAGCACGTGTTTCCGTCTGGAAAACGGTCTACGCTCGAGGAACTGTTCTCCCCCAGGGAGGGAGAGAACTTCAGCACGTGGAACGCGCGCACCTGGTCACAGCTTTTCTCGCGGCATGGTTTGGTAATCGTCGAACCG
>JAKLPW010000121.1 GCA_022013675.1 Anaerolineae bacterium
CGGCTATCGAATCAGCGATGAAGGGCACGTTCGAGGGAGGCGTGTACGTTGGGACCATGGCCAATGATGGTGTGGGGCTTGCGCCTTTCCATGCGTTCGATGCTGATATGCCTGCCGAGTTGAAGGCGGAACTGGAAGAGATCGAGCAGGACTTGATCGATGGGGTCATCTGGACCGGCTGGGGCGAGGAACCAGCGCCCAAGGTCACCGGTGAACCCGTCAAGTTGACCTTCTGGCACACGCAGGAGCCCGAGGCGTTCCGGGGTAAGCTGCTGGACGGGATGATCGAGGATTTCCAGAAGGAATATCCTTGGATCACCATCGAGTCCTCCTATCAGGGCAGCTATACCGATCTCTACCGGAAGATGATGGCCACCATCGCTGCCGGAGAGATGCCGGACTTCGCGGTAGCGTATCCGAGCCAGATCTCCGAGTACATGCAGGCTGATGCTGTCGTCCCGCTTGATGCGTACATCAACGACCCAGAGATCGGTCTGACGGAAGGTGATATGAAGGACATCTTCCCAGGTTTCCTGGCCGAATGTCGTTTCCCAGAGTTCGACAACCAGTATCTGGCCTTCCCGTTCACCAAGTCCTACGTGGGGATGTGGTACAACATGGACCTCTTGAAGGCGGCCGGTTGGGATCACGTGCCGACCACGTGGGCGGAGTTCGAGCAGGCCTGCAACGACGTGAGCGACAAGACCGACGCCAGGGGCTACGCTTTCTATGAGAGCGCTTCCACCTTCGACGCCTGGCTTTTCAGCCGTGGAGCCGAACAGCTCAACGCAGACCAGACTGAGGCCGTCTTCAATGGCCCTGAGGGTGTCGAGTCGCTGGAAATGATGCTCCGGCTGATTGAGACGGGTGGTGCCTGGAAGCCGGAAGGCAGCTACGCGGACCAGGCTGAGTTCGGTCAGGGCAATGCAGCCTTCACGATGAGTTCGACGAGTGGTACATACTACTACAGGAAGGCCGTCGAGGAATCGGGGACCGGGCCCGAGGAGTGGGGTCAGACGATGATCCCGCAGTCGGATCCGAGCAACCCGAAGACCGTGATGTACGGAGCGAGCATCTGTGTTTTCAAGACCACAGAGGCTAAGCAGCGGGCGGCTTGGTTGTTCATCAGGTACTTCTCGGACACCGCGCAGACGGCATTGTGGGGCTCGAAATCGGGCTACATACCGGTGAGAGCCTCCGCGGCGGCGCTGCTGGATGAGTACTTCGCGGGTGAGCCCATCGCCAAGGAGCAGTTCGAGAAGATCGTGCCCTACGGCAAGCCTGAGCCGAGTGTACGTGGCGAGCAGGAAATCCGCGACTTCCTCTATGATGCTATGGTGGCTGCCTTCAGTGAGGTGGCAACACCACAAGAAGCCCTGGATGAGGCCGTGGAACTGGCCAATGAAGCACTGGCCCGCGGTCGAGAATAGGGTACTGTTGTGATCCTGAGAGGTTTGTAGTTGAGCGGGTTGCGGGCACAAGCCCGCAACCCGCTTCTGTTGCTTCACGCCTGGTGCAACAGCAGAATAGGAGAAGGTCTCACCGGACCGCGGGCATCCCTGCCCGCCCTACCACCCCGAACAAGTTCAGGAATACAGAGTAGGAGAGGGCAGTGGCCTGGAATCCCAAACTTATCAGGAGTCGCCCTGTCTAACCTACGCTTATCCTAGCACTAAGAGACGATCTCCCACAGAGAGGAGCTACTATCATTGAGCAGCGAGCCATTTGACTTAGATGCCATCTTTCGACCCCAGTCCATCGCGGTAGTAGGTGCCACCAGGAACCCCAATAAATGGGGGTTCCAGCTTCTCAATAGCATTCTGGCCGGAGGATACCAGGGAGCGGCCTATCCGGTGCATCCTCACGAGGAGACTCTCTCCGGTCTGAAGGTTTATCCAAGCTTGTCTGCTATTGGCCATCGCGTGGACCTGGTGGTCGTGGCCGTGCCCGCCGGCATGGTGCCGGACGTTGTCGCCGAAGCTGGGCGGTGTGGCGCATCGGCGGTTTTGATCATCACGTCGGGGTTCGAGGAGGCAGGCGACCGTGCCCTTTCGAAGCGAACCCTTGCGATAGCACAGGAGAGCGGGATACGCATCGTGGGGCCGAACGGCATGGGAGTGTTCTGTCTTGCCTCGCGCCTCTGTGCCATGATGGTGCCTGTTCCCATGCGAAGTGGGGACATCGCCTTCATCTCTCAGAGCGGCGGTTATGGAGTTCAGCTTTTCCTCCGGGCCCAACGTCTTGGGCTGGGGGTACACAGCTACGTCAGTTCCGGCAACGAGATGGACTTGAGCTGCACCGACTACCTGGCTTATTTCGGCGCCGATCCCGATATCCGGGCCGTGATCATGTACATCGAGGGGCTACATCCCAACGAAGGATCCCGCTTCATCGAGACAGCGCGTGAGGTTGTGCGCTGCAAACCAGTGATCGCTGTCAAGGTCGGCGTGACCGCTGAGGGGGCAAGGGCGGCCTCGTCCCACACCGGTGCCATGGTAGGCAATGACTCCGTCTACGAGACGGCCTTGCGACAGGCCGGCGTCCTGCGGGCTGAGGATGCTCATCGGCTGTTCGACTGGGCCAAGGCGCTGACACGGCTGCCTTTACCTCGGGATAACCGCATGGGCATACTGACCCGCTCCGGCGGGGCCGCCGTCGCTGCGGCTGATCGTTGTGGATTGCAGGGGCTCGAAGTTCCTCCGCTGTCCCCTCCGGCACGGAAACGCATCGAGGCCTATATTCCCCCTTATGCTACCGCTCAGAACCCTGTGGACGTCACCGGCGACATAGCTATGGAATCATACAACAAGAGCCTGCCGATCATGCTGGAAGAGGAACACCTCTCGGGCCTCATCGCCGTCGCCGTGAGCAACCTGGCTATACCGGGGTTGGAAGAAGTTTTCCCGCATTTCCATAGCACCATTCATCAAGGCATGAGCAAGACGTGTGATCTGTTGGTGGACCTCTTGAAACGCCACGGCAAGCCCATCGTGGTGGAGAGCGTCACGGAATACCAGCCTCTGTTGCAGGATCTGGACGCCAGGGGCGTGCCCGTCTATCCCACTCCGGAACGAACAGTTGATGCCATGGCGGCACTACTGCAGTACAAGCACTACCGTGATAGGGTGGAGAAGCGCAGCCAATCTGTTGAGTGCCCGGTGATACTTGGGCATGCGAGGGTTCGCGATGTCATAGAGCAGCATGAACGGGCGGGCTACTCTGGCCTAACACAGGCCGAGGCACAAGAGATCCTGGAGGCTTACGAAATACCCATGCCTACGGCTGGAATTAGTCACACACCGGCGGAGGCCGTGGCGCTGGCAGGGGAACTGGGGTACCCCGTTGCCTTGAAGGTCGTTGCACGCAGTATTATGCACAAGACGGACGTCGGGGGAGTGGCACTGAATCTGCGAGACCCTCGGGCGATACGCGAGGCTTTTGCGCAGATTGACAAGAGCGTGCGTGCCCGGGAATCAAGGGTAGATATTGAAGGGATGCTCGTGCAAGCGATGGTGGCCCCTGGCACGGAAGTGATCGTAGGGATGAAGCGAGACGTCCAGTTTGGCCCGGTGTTGATGATTGGGCTGGGTGGCATCTTTACCGAGGTGCTGAAGGATGTCGCTCTACGTGTTGCTCCGGTGAACTGTGAGGATGCTCTGGAGATGATGCAGGAATTGCAGGCCTATCCTCTGCTGGCGGGCGCGCGTGGTGGAGCGCCAGCAGATCTGGAGGCGCTGGCCCTGATCGTGGAGCGTGTGTCATGGCTTGCTTTGGATTGTCCCCAGATCCTCGAGTTGGATCTCAATCCCGTCATTGTCCACCGGGTGGGGCAGGGGGCTGTCGCCGTGGACGCGCTGCTTGTCCTGAATCAGCCCCGATTTGAAGATGCGGGAACGACGTGGTAAGATTAGGATGTTGCCGTAGGGGCGAGGCAAACGGATCTCCCATCTGTACCCCCGGCTGATGTCCCGCTTGCCTCGCCCTTACTGGTCAAGATCGGCCCTAAGGAGGTAATACCGTATGAACGACTATGCAATTGAAGTGAGAGACTTCCGCAAGACCTACGGCGACTTCATCGCCGTGGACGGCGTCAGCTTTGATGTGAAGCAGGGCGAGATATTCGGTCTGCTGGGCCCCAACGGGGCGGGGAAGACCAGCACGCTGGAGAGCCTGGAGGGCCTACGTTCCCCGGATGGTGGTTCGTTGCGGGTGGTAGGAATTGACCCGGCGCGCGAGCCGCAGAAACTGCGCAACGTGATCGGGGTGCAGTTGCAGTCGTCGGGACTGCCCGAAAGCATCACGCCAGATGAGGCAATGAAGCTGTTCTGCGCCTATCACGACGTAGTGCCACGCTTCGACCTCCTGGAACGGTTGGGCTTGAATGAGAAACGGAAGGCCCAGTTCGCCGAGCTCTCCACCGGCCAGCAGCGACGGCTGGCCTTGGCGCTGGCGGTGGCCCACCAGCCGCAAGTGCTCTTCTTGGACGAGCCCACTGCCGGTCTCGATGTGGCTTCTCGCGTCGAATTACACGGCCTGGTGCGTGAGCTACAAGCTAAGGGCACCAGCATCATCCTGGCCACCCATGACATGGCCGAAGCGGAAGAAATGTCGGACCGGGTCGCCATCCTGCTGGGAGGCAAACTCGTCACGATTGGTACGCCCATGGAGATCACAGCAGCGGGCGCGGGGCTGACCAAGGTTTCTGTCCACACACAGGGAAACACGCTGACAGATCCTGACCTGCGCTTTCCGGCTGTCAGTCAACAATCGGTCAAAGATGACTATGCCATATTCTTCAGCACTGATATCGGCCAGACGGTTTCGGCCCTCATCGCTCACGTTGAGGCGGAAGAGGATACCTTGATTGACTTGCGCGTTGAGCGGCCATCCCTGGAAGACCGTTTCCTGGAAATCACAACTACAGGAGGCACCCCATGAACGCTTTCAGCCAGCATTTCGCTTTTGAGTTCCGTACCGGTATACGCAACAAGACCTTGCTCCTGATGAACTACCTCTTCCCATTGGGCTTCTACCTCATGATGGGATTCATCATGCCAGAGATCAACCCGCCCTTCCTGGAAACTCTCGTCCCGGCCATGGTCGTCTTCGGCATCCTGGCCGCAACGCTACTGGGCCTACCCGATCCCCTCGTCAACGCCCGTGAAACCGGCATCTTCCGCAGCTACAAGATCAACGGCGTTCCGTCCAGCTCGATCTTGATCATACCGGCTCTGACGACGATGCTGCACCTGGTGATTGTGACTGCCATCATCACTGCCACCGCGCCTCTGCTCTTCGACGCCCCCTTGCCCGTGAGCTGGTTCGCCTATGTGCTGACCTTCATGGCGTTGGCCTGTGCTTGCGCTGGCATCAGCGTGCTGATCGGTGTCGTTTCATCCAGCTCACGCATTACGGTGCTCTGGTCGCAGCTCGTTTTCGTCCCCTCAATGCTATTGGGTGGACTAATGCTCCCCTATAGCATGTTGCCCGACGCCGCCGGGAAAGTCGCTCAACTGCTGCCCGCAACCCAGGCGATGAACGCCTTCAATGGGCTGGCCATGGGCACGGTGGCCGATTTCTCTCCCTGGGGTTCCGTCATCGCCCTATTTGCCAGCGGCTTGCTCGGCTTCGCGCTGGCCATCTACCTCTTCAGTTGGGACAGCCACAACACGAAAAGGCGCGGTCATCCCCTGATGGGTCTGTTGGTCCTGCTGCCTTACGTGGTTGGGATGCTGTTGGCATAGTAGGGGCGAGGCATGCGACACTCGTACCTGCTGCACCGCTGCTTCCGCTGCCGCATGCCTCGCCCCCACGCCCGTTGGCGATTGCTTTGGCATGGCTTTCTCGTTGAAGATGTGGGGAAAGCGGGTAAGATTAGGTCGTTGCGGTAGGGGCGAGGCATGCGACGCTCGTGCCTGCCGCACCGCTGCTTTCGCTGCTGCATGCCTCGCCCCTACTACATCACGCCACCCGCCGGCCCGGAATGGGCGGACCGCCGGCGTAGACGGAGGTCACGGCCATTGCCCCTACCGGCGCGCCCAGGAAGCGGCGGCTGCCCAGCCATTTCCCCTTGGCCTGGAAGGAAACGACATCGAAGGTCAGAAGGGAAGCCGCCACGGGGGCGCCATCGGGCAGCGATTCCAACAGATCCGCGGCGAGGCCTTCTGCGCAGACCAGTAGGGGCGCTGCTTGCTGCGCCCTTTGGGACGATGCGGACGTCGCCATCTGGGGCGCTACTTGCTTCACCCCCACACCAACCGGCTGGAGCGAAAGCATCGGCACTGTCAGCGGGTAACCCTCGCCATCCAAGAAGGCCAGCACCCGCACGGCCATCATCTGACCGAAGCGCTCCCGTACTGGCCGGGGCAGTGTGATAGCCCCTTCGACTTCGCTCACTGTGGGGCACAGTCGAGCGGCGGCGCGGGCCAGCAGGTAATCCCCCAGTACACGCAGCTTGGGGATGCGGAAGTGGCGCAGAACCGCCCGCACCTGGATGATACCGGCGTTGCGAATGCCGGTGTAGGCATTGTAACGCAGCAGGTCGGTGCTATTGAGGCGATCCGCGTAGGCTCCCGTCTGCTGCCATCCCTGGAAGTCTCCCTGCAGCATCCAGCCCTCCAGGTCGGGAGTGATGACCAGGATGCCCACGCGAGGGTCTTGATCCAGGTTGCCAACCGACTTGCGCAACAGGAAGTTGCCGAAGATCAGTCGGTCTTCCACGTCACCCGAGAGCATCAGCGAGGTCACCGGCACGACGTTGGGGATGCCGTCGGCGGAGCGGGTGGCCAGGAACTTCGGCGTCATTTCCTGGGAAAGGGCCTGGAGCAGGTCTGGATGGGTCTTTAACAAGGACATGTGAGTTCCTCCGTTTGGGTTGCGAGAGCGTATGGAAAAAGCCAACTCTCCAGACTTCGGAAGTCTCCAGCGAGACAACAATCGCCATGAATCTGATCGGAATCGAGTAGGATTGGCACGACTCAGGCACGCGATAGACTTCCGAAGTCTCTCTTTCAATACCCTCTTGCTACTGGCTCGTTACGTGTTCTTCGCGTCGCGCCGCGTCGCGCCGCGTCGCACCGCCCCGGACCAGACCGCCACGGGCACTCGTTGGAGCGCGACGGTGTGGAGGGCCTCCA
>JAKLPW010000122.1 GCA_022013675.1 Anaerolineae bacterium
AAGAAACCGCGAGCAATCTCGCGGTTTCTCTGCTATATACCCTTTCTTGCAGGACAGAAGCATTTCCCCTCTTCTCCCTCGCCTGTCAGATTGTAGTGACAATGTCACCGTACGGAGAGCGTTGACGCTGCTGTGCCACTGTGTTATAATCATACAGTAGCATGATTCATCGCTTCACATTGATCGTACGCGGACCCATACCGCCTCTTGATGAGACGAAGGAAGTGTAGGTAATGGTCAGTCAACCTCCCGGGTCAAGCGATTCCAACAGATGTTTGTCTATTGCGGATGGGAACGTGGGAGACAAGATACGGTACGACGACCAGAGGCTGTCGACCGTTCTCGAGATCGCAAGGATTCTTGCTTCTAGTCAAGATCCCCATACGCTGGTCCCAAATCTGCTACGTGGACTGATCGAGACCTTTGACAAGGCTGACGCTGGCATGCTGTTTCTTGTGGATGCAGATCGGCACTTGGTCGTCAAGAGTGCGCACGGGTACGACTCAGCCCCTCTGCGCCAGGTTCGGCTGGCTCCAGGAGAGTCGATAGCCGGTAAGGTGTTTCTGAACAGCTAGGCAACTTTATACCCCACCCCCGACGCTCTCTCCGAAGGGATGTCAAACACAACAGCCGCGAACCGCGAGTCATTCCGACGGGCAGCCGCTGGCCTTAGGCAACCACAGAGCGTCATCGGCCTACCGCTCACCTCAGATGAGACACCGCTGGGAGTATTGGTGCTGGAACACATAGGCCAGACTGAAAGCTTCTCCCCCTCTGATCTGCCCTTCTGTCAGCACATAGCCGATTTGATCTCCGCATCTATCGAGCAAGCCCTCCACAGAGAGGAACACCAAGCCGCTCAAGCTATCGAAGAAGCAAATCGCCTCAAAGCAGAGTTAGTCTCCATCCTCGCGCACGAGATGCGCACCCCTTTGACTTCCATCAAAGGCTACTCGACTGCACTGCTCATGGAGGAAGCTGTTTTCAGTGCTGAGACTCAGCGCGAGTTCCTGGAAATCATAGATGAAGAATGTGATGTTCTACAGGATCTCATCCATGATCTGCTAGAGTCGTCCATCATTGACGCCGGCTTGCTGAGGCTCGAGCCCCAGCCTGTGAGGCTTCCGTCTCTCGTCAGGAGCGTGATAGAGGACACATCGCACCGCGCGCAGGGAATCCGCTTCTTGATTGATTTTCCAGAGAGTTTCCCTATCTTGGACGCCGACCCTGATCGCATTGTACAAGTCTTCCGCAACCTGTTGGACAATGCGTTGAAATACTCGCCACAGGGAGGACTGGTTGTCGTGCGAGGAGAGCTGCGCGAGAGTGAGGTTGTCATCAGTGTAGCCGACCAGGGAATCGGAATTGCGCCGGAGCACCTGAATCGCCTGTTCGACAAGTTCTTCCGAGTGAAGTCAGGCCTGGGTCGTCACGTGGTTGGCTCAGGATTGGGACTTCCTATCGCCCGCAACATTGTGGAGAGCCACGGAGGACTTATCTGGGCAGAGAGTCAGGTGGGGCGCGGCAGCACGTTTTACTTCACGCTTCCTCTGCGAAATCGGAAGCAAGAGATGATCGAAGACGAGAGGGAACAAGATGACTGAAAAGATCCTGGTCGTGGACGACGAGCCGAAAGTCATACGACTCGTCACTGAAGTGCTAAGGGCAGTAGGATATCAAGTAGTCGCGGCTACCAGTGGTGAGGGCGCCATCGAGGCCGTTGCTCTGGAGCAACCCGACCTCGTGTTGCTAGATGTCATGCTCCCCCATGGTTCTGAGGGATTTGAAGTGTGCCATCGGGTGCGAGAGTTCTCGGATGTACCCGTGATCATGCTCACATCCAGAGTTCAAGAGGTCGACATGCTACGCGGCTTCGATGCAGGTGCCGATGACTACCTAACTAAGCCTTTCAGCTCCAAGGAGCTCGTGGCCCGGGTAAGAGCGGTCCTTCGACGCAGCCAACACCCCGAAGAGACAGTCACAAGCACATTTTCGTGTGGAGAACTGGAAATCAACTTCTCGCGTCGCACCGTGAAAATGCGAGGCGAAAGAGTATCTCTCACTCGTACCGAGTACGAACTGCTACGCCAGTTGGCCCTCAATATCAATCGAGTGCTGCTACACAGAGACCTGCTCACAGCAGTCTGGGGGCCGGAGTACCGGGACGACATTGACTATCTACGAGCCTACATTCGCTACCTGCGCCGCAAACTCGAAACAGATCCCTCCCATCCTCGATATATCCTAACTTCAACAGGAGTTGGCTACATGCTGGTCGACCCCGATGAGGGCTGCGATTAGATTTTCCCACACCAGGTTCCCTGGTTCTATTGGCTAGGCTAGCTTCGCATAAAGCGAAGCTAGCCTAGTTCTTTTTCATGGACCTTTCATATCCCCTTCCCTCTTTTCTATGAGAATTCGATGGCTTTTGTGATATGCTTCACAAGAGGTTTGGGTTACAACTTCGGGAAGCAAACCCACACCCTATTGGGACATCAGCCCAGAAGGATGGTAAGGTGATAGATTTCGAACCGAGCGAGCTGGCAGAGACAATAGAGGAGAATGGCGAGGGTGCTTCTCTGATATCCGTGCTGGAAGAGATCCAAGCCCGATATCGTTATCTGCCTCAAGCGGCAATGGTGCTGGTCAGTGAGCGCTTCGGGGTGCCCTTGAGCCAGGTCTATAGTGTAGCCACCTTCTATCACAGCTTCAGTTTAACACCTCGAGGCAAGCACACGATCAGCGTCTGCACCGGCACCGCCTGTCATGTCCGAGGTGCAGTGCAAGTGCTGAATCGCCTAGAGACCACGTTGGACGTTCAGCCCAACGAAACAACCCGTGATCGTCAGTTCACCCTGGAAACCGTCAACTGCCTGGGCTGCTGCGCTCTGGGACCCGTTGTGGTTCTGGATAACGAATACGAAGGACAGGTGACGACCAAGAAGGTGGACAAGCTGTTGAAGCGCGCTATGCGTCAGGCGGGAGGTGAGCAATGATCAAGTTGCGTAGTCCGCAGTCTTTGGCTGACTACCGCCAAAGACTGCGGGGCGCTGCCGACCCGCAGCAGCGTCGCATTCGAGTCTGCGATGGCACGGGCTGCCGCGCGCTAGGGAGTCGCAAAGTGCTGGCTAGCTTGCAGGAAACCCTGCGGGAGGCAGGACTGGCCGACGAGATAGAGGTGATACCCACCGGCTGTCCCGGGTTCTGCGAACTGGGGCCGCTCATCACCATCGACCCAGAGGGAATTGCCTACAACAGGGTCTCTGTGGACGACGTACCAGCCATCGTGGCCAAGACGATCATCCAGGGCAAGATCATTGACGGACTGGTCTTCGTGGATCCAGTGACGGAGCAAATCATCATCCACGACAACGAGTTGCCATTCTATACAAAGCAGATGCGACGAGTGCTGGAGTTGAATGGTGAGATTGATCCTACCCGCTTCGAGGACTACATTGCTCACAGCGGTTATGACGCCCTCAGCAAAGCACTATGGGAAATGGCCCCCGAGCAAGTAATCGAAGAAGTTGACCAGTCCGGACTGCGCGGCCGCGGCGGGGCTGGGTTTCCCACCGGCCTAAAATGGCGCTTCTGCCACGAGTCCCCGGGCGACGTTAAATACATCATCTGCAACGCCGACGAAGGTGATCCTGGTGCATTCATGGACCGCAGTATTCTGGAAGGCAACCCACACAGTGTCGTGGAAGGGATGATAATTGGAGCGTATGCCATGGGCGCCTCCCAAGGGTACGTATACATCCGAAATGAGTACCCTCTGGCCGTCCACAATCTGACAATCGCTCTGAAGCAGGCACGGGAACACGGCTTGTTGGGAAGGGACATCCTGGGATCCGGTTTCGATTTCGATATCAATATCCGGATTGGCAGTGGAGCTTTTGTCTGCGGCGAAGAGACGGCGTTAATGGCCTCGATAGAGGGCAGAATCGGTGAGCCTCAGCCACGTCCCCCCTACCCGGCTCAGAGCGGCCTGTGGGGCAAGCCAACCAACATCAACAACGTGAAGACCTGGGCCAATATTCCCCTCGTCATTAGAAAGGGTTCCGACTGGTTCGCCAGTGTGGGCACCGAGAAGAGCAAGGGGACGATGATCTTCTCGCTGGTTGGTAAGATCCGCAACACGGGCCTCGTCGAGGTTCCGATGGGCATCAGCTTGAGAGAGCTGATCTACGACATCGGCGGAGGCATCCCCGGTGGCAAGGAATTCAAGGCCGCCCAGATCGGTGGTCCCTCAGGCGGATGCATTCCAAAAGAGCATCTGGATGTAACTATTGACTACGAATCGCTAATTGAGCTGGGGGCCATCATGGGCTCCGGTGGCTTGGTAGTGGTCGACGAGGACACCTGCATGGTAGACCTGGCCCGCTACTTCCTGAATTTCACGCAAGAGGAATCCTGTGGCAAATGCGTCCCTTGTCGGATCGGCACGCGAGCCATGCTGGAGACGCTGGATCGCATCTGTGCTGGTCGGGGACGCGAGGGAGACATCGAGTACCTGATCGAGATAGGCCAGGAGGTCAAGCGTTCGTCATTGTGCGCTCTGGGCGGGACAGCGCCCAACCCGGTGCTTACCACCATCCGCTACTTCCGCGATGAGTATGAGGCCCACATCTATGACAAGAGATGCCCAGCCAAGGTCTGCAAGGGGCTCATTACGTATGAAATCGTTACCGAGCTATGCACCGGCTGCACGATTTGTGAGCGCAACTGTCCGGTCAGTGCGATCTCAGGCGAGAAGGGCCAACCTCACGTCATTGACCCGGAGAGTTGCACCCGATGTGGGGTTTGCAGATCGCTCTGCAATTTCGACGCTATCGCGGTACATTAGGAGCTGAAAGTGATTCACGTAACCATAGACAGCCAGGAGATTCAGACTGAGCCCGGCCGAACGATCCTTGAAGTCGCGCGGGAGCAGAACATCCACATTCCCACCCTTTGCTATCATGAGGCCATGAAGCCGTTTGCGGCCTGTAGATTGTGTGTAGTCGAAGTGGTGACGCGGCGGGGCGGCCAACTAGTGGCCTCTTGTGCCTATCCTTGCACCGACGGCTTGACCATCTGCACCAATTCGGATGCGGTCTTGCAGTCACGGCGCATCACCGTGGAGCTGCTCATGGCTTCGGCCGGACACATCCCGATCATTCGCCAGCTCGCCAAAGAGCTGGGCGTGCGCGAGCCGCGTTTCACGATGGAGCAGAACGACTGCATCCTTTGCGGCCTTTGCGTGCGCGCTTGCCAGGAAATCGTCGGCGTGGGTGCCATCAGTCTCATCAATCGGGGCATCGAGAAAGAGGTCAGCCCCCCGTTCGACATCGCATCAGATGTGTGCATTGGGTGTGGCACCTGCGTGCTGGTTTGTCCCACCGGTGCCATCACCCTGGACGATATTACCGGGGGCGAGCAGACGATTCACCTGGGCAAGTCGGAGTTCGAGACCATACATTGCCGGGTCTGGCCCCATCATGACCTCACACCAACGTTCGCTGATCCTGCAGTCCTGCTGACTCAGACCCAAACCACGCCGAGCGCAGCCGAGAAGGAGACCGCACCATGAGCGAGATCAGGCTGGGCGTTTTTCTTTGCGACTGCGGTGAGCAGATTGCCTCCATCCTGGACATGGATACCCTGGAGAAAGAAACCAGCCGCCTTCCAGGCGTCTCCGTCGCCCGACGGCTACGGTACTCCTGTTCTCCCGATGGGTTGGCGGCCATCCAATCGGCCATCCTTGAGGAAGGTCTGAACCGGTTAGTCATCGCTGGTTGCACCCCCCGTACACTGGAGTCTCGTTTTAAGGCGGCGTGCGAGCAAGCCGACCTGGATGACGGCCTGTTCGAACTGGTGGATATCCGGGAAGGATGCGCCTGGGTACATCAGGATGAGCCTATGGCAGCTACAGCGAAGGCGCTTGATCTGATCCGGGCAGGAATTGCCAGAGTCGCACTCAGCCAGCCATACCAGCCGGTCAGTGCCAAGGTCGTGCCTGCAGCGCTCGTCATCGGCGGGGGACTGGCCGGCATCACCACGGCCCTGACACTGGCCAACATCGGCTTGCCGGTCAAGCTGGTCGAGCGCGAGGCAGCGCTAGGTGGGATGCTGCGCGTAGTGAACACGCTCTATCCAGACCAGCGCAGCGCAGCCGAGTTCCTGGCCAAGAAGATTGAGGCTGTGACTCACCACCCACACATCGAGGTTATGCTGGAAAGCCAAGTAAGCGGCATCTCAGGCACGGTGGGGAGCTACACAGTCAGCGTCAATGGTTCAGCGGGTCAAGGTGAAGAGAATGACCCATCAGCTTTTGACGTAGGAGCAATCATCGTGGCCACAGGGGCACGTGCCCTACAACCACGGGGGCTCTTCCATTATGACGGGAAACGTGTGCTGACACAACTTGAGTTTGAGAGAGAGCTGCATGGCAGGAGCATCACTACCCAATCCGGTAGTCTGCCAGCGAACGTAGTGATGATCCTCTGTGCCGGGCAGCGCAACGATGTCATTCCCTACTGTTCCGGTACATGCTGCATGGTTGCGCTCAAGCAGGCGATGGAGATCAAAGCATCCCATCCTCAAGCAAGCGTCACCATCCTTTTCAGGGACCTGTATCTCCTGGGCGAGGCCATCTACGAGGAGGAGCTGCTGAAGGCTCGTCGAGCCGGCGTGGTGTTCATCCGCTACGCTCCGACATCCCCTCCCTCAGTAACCCGCGAGTCGGTTGAGGTCCATGACGAGTTGACCGGAACGCACCACCGCCTATCCTACGATCGCGTCGTCCTGGCCGCTCCCCTGATTCCGCAGCCTGACGCAAGTGTGTTGGCCCATATGCTAAGCATCGTGCAAGATGAGGACGGGTTCTTCCCCGAGGTGCGCTATCCTCTGCGACCTCAGAACTACGCCGAGCGGGGCATCTACGTTTGTGGCTCGGCACACCGCCCGGCCAACCGGACCGAGGCCGAGTTGCAGGCCATTAGCGCCGCCTTCAAAGCTGCGCGTCACTTGCGGGCAGGCATTGTCACCAGCCAGGCCCCCGTCGCCACAGTGGATGAGAAGCTCTGTACCGGCTGCGGTAACTGCGTGGAGACCTGCCCATTCGGTGCCATCTCCATGCAGAAACGCGAGGGATTGCTGGACCTCTCCCAGATTGATCCCCTTCTCTGCAAAGGATGCAGCAACTGCGTCGTCGCCTGCCCAGTCAAGGCCATCAGCTCACCACTGAGCGCTGACATGCAGATGCTGGCCCAGATCGACGCCGTGCTGGCTAACCCCTCGAAGAACGGCCAAATACGAATCCTGGCTCTCGGGTGCGAATGGAGCAGCCACGCCGCTGCCGAACTTGCCGGAGCCAGGAAGTTAAGCTATCCGGTCGAAGTACGTCCAATCCGAGTGGGCTGCTCGGCCCGCTTTGACCCCACGCATATCCTGTGGGCCTTCCTGAGCGGCGCCGATGGGGTCTT
>JAKLPW010000014.1 GCA_022013675.1 Anaerolineae bacterium
GGCGGCAAAGGCCTCTCGGCGGGCTGACGTGTCCACTGCTTGCCTCGCACCTGCCATGGCCAGATCATCTTCGGAAAGAGTCTTGAACTCCGGCGTGAAAACCAGATCGGTCTTCGCTTTGATGATCACAACTCCGGCCACTGCCTCGTAGACTGGCGGCATGAAAAAACTGACCACCGCTGCTACCAGGGCTGCCGACACCGCGGCTACCAGGACCAATTTCCACCTACGGACTATGACATCCACATACTGGCGCAGATCAATCTCGTCACCCATCTCTGCCACGCGTATCCCTCCCCTTTCACTGATAACGTCAAGGCCACCCACATTCTCTCTGCTTGGTGTGCCAGGTGCTCCCACTACCACATCGGGATTATACCGCCATGCCTGTCTCCTGTCAATATGCTGTCAGGCCGCCCGCCGACGACATTTCTCCCTACGCTCTCAGCCACGCCTTACGAGAGCCACCTCACCTCCCGTCTGGCTGTGCTGCCTCACTGAAGGCTTCATACCAGCCCTCACCCGAATGGCTTACCTCAAAACCATTCGAGATCAGTGCAGTACAGCGGTTGGACACAAAAGGACGATTGCAGATGCCAGCGAACTTCGCAACATCGCTGCCTGGATCACAACCAGACGTCCATCATCCATGCAATCGATCGAATGTCCTTCCCTCGACCAGATAGACCGCCGCGTGTAGGAGCATCTACTCCCTTGCTTCATCTGCGTCCGTCCCATCAAGCAGTGCCGCCTCGAAAACCTGCTCCACGCGATCCACCAGGATGAAATCCATCACCTTGCGAACGTCCTCGGGAACCTCTTCCAGGTCGGGCTCGTTGCGCTTCGGCAGGATAACAGTGCGAAGTCCGGTCCGATGAGCAGCCAGCACTTTCGCCTTGATTCCTCCCACGGGCAAAACCTGACCCCTCAAAGTGATTTCTCCCGTCATCCCCACCTTGGAACTCACGCGCTTTCCGGTGAGGAGTGAAGCCAGAGCAGTGGCCATGGTCACTCCCGCCGAGGGGCCATCCTTAGGAATAGCGCCCGCAGGGACATGCAGGTGGATATCGGTACCCTCAAAGAAAGCAGGATCAAGGTCCAGCTCATTTGCCTTGGATCGCACGAAGGTGAGAGCGGCCTGGGCCGATTCCTTCATCACATCACCCAATTGGCCCGTGAGGGTGAAGCCCTTGCTGCCCCTCATCTTCGACGCCTCGATGAACAGGATATCGCCTCCGGCCGGCGTCCACGCCAATCCGGTGGCAACTCCAGGCATCTCCGTCCGCTCGGCAGCATCGAAGTAGTACTTCGGCTTGCCCAGATGCTCCGGCACATCTTCCCTGTCGATTGACCCGTCCCTCTCCTGTCCCTCCGCAATCTGGGTGGCAATCTTGCGGCACACTGAGCCAATCTCGCGCTCCAGATTGCGCACACCAGCCTCACGCGTGTAGTCCCGGATAATCCTGCCCACAGCGGCCTCGGTGAACTCGATCTCATCAGAGCGCAGCCCATTCTCTCGAATCTGCCGTGGAATCAGATAGGCCTGAGCGATGCGGACCTTCTCCTCTTCGGTATAGCCAGAGAGCGTCAGAATCTCCATCCGGTCTCGCAGAGGGGCGGGTATAGTGTCCAAGACATTGCCCGTAGTGATAAACATCACCTGTGAAAGATCGAAGGGCACGTCCAGATAGTGATCGCGGAACTCGCGATTCTGCTCTGGGTCCAGCACCTCCAGCAATGCCGATGCCGGGTCACCTCGGAAATCGCTCCCGATCTTATCCACCTCATCCAGCATAAACACGGGATTCTTGGACCCAGCTCTCCGAAGCGCTTGGATGATTCGACCGGGCATTGCTCCAATGTAAGTGCGGCGGTGTCCTCGGATCTCGGCTTCGTCGCGCATGCCACCCAGCGATTGGCGAATGAACTTGCGTCCCAATGCCCGCGCAATGGACTGTCCCAAAGAGGTCTTGCCCACTCCAGGTGGACCCACGAAACAGAGAATAGCCCCCTCTCGTTCCTTGCGGATATGGTCCAGGGCCTCCTCATCCTCACTCGGCTCACTATTGCGCTCCTCACGCAACTTCCTCACGGCGAGATACTCCAGGATGCGCTCCTTGACTTTCTCCAGATCGTAGTGATCCTCATCCAACACCTGTCGAGCGTGCGAGATACCCAGAGTATCCTCGGTGGTGACTTGCCATGGCAGTTCGGTCAACCATCCCAGATAGGTGCGAATGACCGAATACTCCGCCGCCGCTGTCGGCAACTTGGAGAGGCGATCCAACTCCCGTAGGGCCTCCTTGCTCGCCTCCTCCGGCATTCCCGCTTTCTCGATCTTGTCGCGCAGTTCGTTGATCTCGATTTCTTGCTCGCTCTCTTCGCCCAGCTCCTTCTTGATCGCTTTGAGCTGTTCTCGCAAGAAGAACTCGCGCTGAACCTTCTCCATCTCCGACTTGGCCTCAGTCTGGATCTGCTTGCCCATTTCCAAGACCTCGACTTCGCGAGTCAGAAGGACAATGAGCTTGCGCAGCTTGTCACGGACATCATCCGCTTCCAGAACCTCCTGCGCGTCCAGGATATCCATGCGCAAGCCAGTCGCGATCATGTACGCCAGTTGCCGCGCGTCCCCAGTATCCATGATGGCCATTACCATCTCTTCCGGCAGATAGGAAGCCAGGGAGACCAACTGACGGAAAAGCTCCGTGGCATTGCGTGTAAGCGCCTCAAGCTCGACCGATTCTTCAGCAACATCGGGTGCTGTAGATATCCTGGCCTTCATATAGGGTTGAGCCTGAGTATACTCAGTGATCCTCACGCGCTCAATTCCCTGCACCACGACATGAATGGTCCCATCGGGAGCCTTGGCAAAACGATGGATCATGCCCACCGTGCCCATGTTGTGAAGATCGTTTGGACCAGGATCCTCCACATCTGGCCCTCGCAACGCCACCAAGGCCACCAGGCGGTCGCCCAGTACTACCTCGTCTACCAGCTTGACGGATCGAGGCTTGCCTACCAACAGAGGAACCACTGTCATGGGAAAAATGACCGTGTTCTTGAGCGGGAGAACTGGAAGCTCAGCCGGAATGGACCGAGCCGGGCGCTCATCCTCTGCTGCGCTCTCAGAAGCAGAAGCAGCGTCAGCCCCACTATCCTGGATTTTGGGCGAGGATGACGCCATTCTCAGTCTCTCGATGAATCCCATCCAGACTTCCCCAGCACTACTCAGATGGTCCAACACTCTTTGCCAAATGCTTCCCTTAGCTTCCATTTTCCTCCACCACACTCAGTGGCACGCGAGTTCCGCGTCTCTTGGGCAGGAAGACAGAAAGAAATCCGTCTTCGTAAACTGCCTCGATTTCGTCCTCACACAATGACCAGGGCAGATGGACCTCCGTACTAAACTCGCCGTAGTTGATCTCCATGCGCTGATATGCTAGTTTCGCCGCCGGGTCGCGGCGCCAACCTGAAATGACTAGCCTCCGCTCCGACAGCGAAATCTGGAAGTCCTTCTTCTGCACCCCGGCTACTTCAACTCTTACTACGACGTGAGAATCCGTCTCGTACACGTCGGTCGGTGGCCGCCATACGCGATGCTTACACATGAGCGCCCATCCTTCCGATGACCAGACATCTTTGAAGACTCCCGTGAAGGTCAAGTAGGTCTTGTCTGACTTCTCTGATAATCGCTGCCCGCTTGTGTGCATACTCACAGCCCCTTCTCCCATCTCTTGCTCACACTTCGCAGTATACCACATCAAGTCCGGCCATTCAAATCCTGTTTGTGTAAGGTTGTGGTTCGGAGGGCATGCTCTACCTGTGCAAAGAGCATTGCTGCGCTACCAGGGGAAGATCTGGTTTGCATCGTCATAGCAGGATGAAGCCCGAACTCGATCCCACAATCCAGCATCCCCCCGTCCCTATAGCCAAAGACAGCACCCCTCTTCTGGCAGCGTCCGCCAGAAAAGGGGCGACCAAACTGACGCTCGTGTCCTGCACTGCAACCAGAACTGCTAGCTTTGCTGACGTCCAGCTTCCGTTTTGCGACGGAACGGCAGCGATAGCGAAGGCCATTGCCAGCCCCCCTCGCCGCCCACTCGGATGTCGCGCCGTTGGAAGCGCCACCAGGCCAGGGCGGCGAAAACCACCGCCGAGCCAAGCAGACCAGCGAGCCACACACCGTTTAACCCTTCAAAGGCATTTTGAGTCTGATAGTAATTGAGGGGAGACAGCTTGGCGATGGTCTCCAGGTCCTCGTTGATTTTCGCCAGGCCGGTGATAAAGAAGCTGGCCACCAGCAGCAGGCCACCCGTCGTGGCCGCCATGCGGCGCGAGGGGAGGAACATGCTCAGCAGCAGCGATATCGTGCCAAACACCAACAACTCTGCCAGCAGCGATAGAAGGGGCAGCCAGATTCGGCCCCAGCCGATGTCCATCGAAGACCAGGTCATGGGAACGACGAGACCCAACCAGCATACGGTCAGGATGGCCACAGTAGCAGCGACGAAGGCCAGCAGTCGGCCCAGGAACAGGGCCGTGCGGCTGACAGGGTGGGCCATGATCAGGTCGAGTCTGCCGTTCTCCTCATCGCTCACCAGCAGACCACTGCCCGTAAGCACCGCAAAGATGCCCAGGA
>JAKLPW010000123.1 GCA_022013675.1 Anaerolineae bacterium
ATTCTTCCATTCGTGAGATTCGTGATCCGAACTTGACTCGTCAATCCTTACTTCGGAGTTGGGGGAAGAGAATAACCTCGCGGATGGAAGACTGATCAGTGAAGAGCATGACCATGCGATCGACACCCCATCCTAGCCCACCAGTGGGTGGCATCCCATGCTCTAGCGCCCTCAGGAAATCCTCATCAGTAGGATGAGCCTCCTCATCTCCTGAGGCCATGGCACTGGCTTGGGCTTCGAAGCGCTCACGCTGATCCAGCGGGTCGTTCAGCTCCGAGAAGGCGTTGCCACATTCCAGCCCACCGATGAAGAACTCAAAACGTTCCACCAAGTGCGGCTTGTCGGCTTTCTTCTTCGCCAACGGCGAGATCTCCAGGGGGTAGTCCATGAGGATGGTAGGCTGGATGAAGCGTGATTCGACGTACTCGCTGAAGATCTCGTCTACCAGTTTGCCCCAGGTGGGCTGGGGGTCCACATCCAGCTTCAACTCGGCTGCCCGTTGCTGCAGGCCTTCCAGTTCTGGATATGCTTCGATATCGACGTTGGTGGCGTCCAGGATGGCCTGGCGCATAGTCACGCGATTCCAGGGCGGGGTCAGGTCGATCTCGTGCCCCTGGAATGTGATGATTGTGGTACCCAGTACCTCTTGAGCTACACAGGCGTATATCTCCTCAGTGAGACTCATCATATCAAAATAGTCGGCATAGGCCTGATAGACCTCGATTTGGGTGAACTCAGGATTGTGCTTGGCGGAAAGTCCCTCATTGCGGAAGTCGTGACCGATTTCGTAAACTCCGTCGAAACCTCCAATGATCAGCCGCTTCAGATAGAGCTCGTCCGAGATGCGCAGGTAGAGCGTGCGATCCAGGGCGTTGTGATAGGTCGTGAAGGGGCGCGCGGCGGCACCGCCATAGATAGGCTGCAGTATGGGAGTCTCCACTTCCAGGAAGCCGCGTTCATTCAAGTAGCGCCGAATGGCCGCGACCATGCGGGTGCGCGTGATGAATATGCTACGCACTTCTTCGTTGGCCAGGAGGTCCAGATAGCGCTGTCGATAGCGGGTCTCCACATCACGAAGGCCATGCCACTTCTCGGGGAGTGGTCGGAGAGTCTTGGTAAGCAGACGTACCTTCTCTGCCTTGACGGTAATCTCTCCGGTGCGCGTGCGGAACATCTCTCCTTCGACGCTTACGAAATCCCCTATGTCCAGGTTTCGTCGGTAGAGATTGTACTCTTCCTCGCCCAACACATCTCGGCGCAGATAGATCTGTATCTTGCCGCTCCCGTCGATGATATGGCCGAAGGTGGACTTGCCCATGACGCGCCAGGATAAGATGCGGCCTGCTACCTGTACGCTCACGGGAGGGGCATCGTCGGCAGTAGGGAAAGCACTCAAAGCCTCGGAGATCGTGTGGGATCGTTTCAGGTGTGCCGGATATGGGTCAATGCCGCTTGCCCGCAACATGGCCAGTTTTCGTAAGCGCTGCTCCTGGTGCTCGCTGACTTCACTCATGTGTGGTCTCCTACTCAAGTGCGATGATCTTCAATGAGAAGCTGCCACCCGGGGTACTCACTGCAACCTCGTCGCCGACCTGGTGTCCCATCAATGCCTGCCCGACGGGAGATTCGTTGGAAATGAAGCCGTTGCTAGGGTCGGCCTCGGCGGACCCGACGATGGTGTACGCCTCGGGTTCCTCTCCTGGTTCGGCGACCGTAACCTTGATTCCCAGGCACACTTCACTGGCAGGGCCGTGCCGCTTGATGATCTGGGCATTCTTCAGCATACTATTGATGGTCAGGATGCGCCCCTCGACGAAAGCCTGCTCATTCTTGGCTTCGTCGTATCCAGCGTTCTCCGTGATGTCCCCTTCTTCCTTGGCATGGTGGATGTGTTGGGCAATTTCAGGTCGGCGCACGGTGCAAAGGTGCTCAAGCTCTTTCTCTAGCTTTACGCGACCTTCTTCGGTTAGGAAAACAGGTTTCTCGGTCATGTATTGTCCCTCGTGTGGTGAAGTACTGAAATCAAACAGACGTACAGCATTCAAGCGGTCAGCACCCAGCTATCAGCCGCACATCCAGCGGCAGAACAGTCATTGCGGGAAAGGCGATCGAGGTAACACGAATGCTCACCTGGCTCAGTAAGAAGCTGAGAGCAGACCGCTGAAAGCTGAACGCTTACCACCAAAAAAGCGCCCATCGGCGCAGATCCTGTGCGATGAGCATCTCGTGTCCTATAGAAGCCATCATATTATAGAGGATATGGAGAACTTTGTAAAGGCGAGTCGTAGCCGTAGCCTTCGCTAGGGCAATCGCATTAATGACTTTCCTGAAAGAACTCGGAGACTTACTACGTCGTCTGATTTCGCAATCCATGACTACTCGCCTGGGGATCGCCGGATGATGCCTGGGAGGCGATCAAAATGACGATCAAAGCTGAAGATATCCTGCACACTCCTCTGGCCCATATGGACGGCCACCAGGGCGTCCGCGAAGTCAACGTTCTTGTCGGCAAAGAAGCTCAGGGCGGTGAGCAAGCCTGGTTTATCATCAGCTTGCAGTCCGTCGTGGCTCAACAACTCCTGAACGACCTGGGCGATCTCATGATTGGAGTAACCATAGAAAGACTGGAGCACCCACACGGTTTCAGCAACCACGATTTCGTCAATGATAAGAGTCAATTCGCCTTGTTCCACGAGATCGAACAATCCGCGGGCCTGGGCAGCCAGGTCTGGGGGATCACCGGTCAGAAAGCGCAGGATGACATTGGTGTCAACGTAAGCTCGCCTCATTCCTCACCTTGAGCCATGCGTTCTCCCAGTTTGGTACGGACCTCTTCGCGAACGGCTTGATGTCCGGGGAAAGGCCGGGTGGCTGGCAGCGCGCTGTAGAGTTCGCTCAGTGGGCGATGGCGCACCGGGATCAACAGCAGGCGGTCTCCCTCCACCACGAAAAGCAGCCGATCGCTCTTGTGGATGTTTAGAATCCGACGGATTGTCTTAGGGATAGTCACCTGTCCTTTGGACGTTACCGTAGCCATATTTGTGGTCATTACATCCTCCTTGACAGTTGAATTCACATCTGCATATTACTAGAAATTCTTACTTTTGTCAAGTTGTAAGGCGTATTGGCGAATAGAGGGCGTCTGCCCATGTGGTGTGATGTCTATTTGGAATTACGAATTTCGAAATGCGGAGGAGCCATGGACAAGAAAAAGCTTCTCGGTCATGTATTGTCCCTCGTGTGGTGAAGTGCTGATAGCTGACCGCTGACCACCAAAAAAAGCGCCCATCGGCGCAGAACCTGTGCGATGAGCATCTCGTATCCCCTGGTAGGCCGCCACATTATAGAAGATATGGAAGAGTTTGTAAAGGTGTGAACTGAGGGCCAACCACTCTCATGTTGACAGATCGAGGAGTAGGGGCTATAATCTTGATTCTGTAAGAAGTAATGCTCATGCAGGGAAGGAGTTATTGCGGATGTTGTGGGTTGCTATGCTTGCGAATCGGGGACAGTTCTCCCGGGCGGTACCTCCGTCCGGTGAAGACCGCGCTGCCTCTGATGAGGGGATAGGGCGGTCATGAGTACAGACTTGGCCGAGGCTCTCAGCAAGGAATTGAAGAGACGCAACCTCTCACTGCGAAGAGCCGCCCAGGAGATAGACGTAAGCCACACCACCCTTTCGCGTCTGATGAGCGGAAAGACTCGACCCGACGTTGACACTTGTACTAGGATTGCCGAGTTTCTGCGGTTGCGTGTCTCACGCGTTTTAGAACTCGCAGGATACGCAGAAGCTGGCGACCTGACAGGAACGGACAGTCCTCTGTATGAGCAATACGTCGGCGCGTGGAGAGAACTGCGCGAAGAAAACAGAGAGTTCGTCGTGCGGATGATCCAGGCGCTTCTTGACACTTCAGAAGATTCCGGATGAGCTGACAGACCAGCATTTTGTCTGCGTCGGAGAGGGCTATGAATCCTAACAATTCGTCTTGAGTCAAGTGAGCATACTCCTTCCTTCAACCACCGCGCAACCACCCCGTGTTCCGTGCTGGTTCGTCTGCTGCCCTCTCCCCTGCTTCAGGGAAAGCACGATGCAGGCCTGAGAGTGATGTATGACTTCACTGAAAAAAGCCCAATCCAACCACAAAGGCACCAAGACACTAAGTTCATCAAAGATAAAGCGCAGGTTCTTCAATCTCAATATGCAAAATATCTAACATCTGCTTCGAATTCCTTTGTGCCTTTGTGTCTTCGTGGTAAGTCTACTTTCCAATTCTACACCATTTCGACAGCCTCGTCAAGTCAGCGCACCAATACGGCGCATATCTGCACCATTTTATATAGCGGTGCAGATGCAAGGGAGTCACCGTGATTGCCCCATTTTATTGAGAAGATACCTGGGAATTGTGAATTATGGGTGAGGTGAGTGGGGGGGGTCCCTTTCAGGAGGAGAGCAGGATCTCGCGCTCGATCTCCTCAATCAAGCCAGGCAGGTTGGGCTGCTCAAAACTGATGCCAGGCGCAGGAACCCGGTTATGCTTGATGTCAGGAAGGACATGTTTGTGATGGGGGTAGGCAGGGAGTAGACGAGTTGTCCGTAGGCCAGGAAATCCGGGAGGGGCACCGCGTTATGCTCCAGTGGGGGCAGTCTGAGGGGTCAGGTGCAAGGCTCCGAGCCGTGCCTTCTGGCGAAGGTCGCGGAGGTAAGTGTACATCATCTCCCGGTAGCGAGCCTCGCGCTCCAGTTTGGCTTCGTAGTAGCCAACCCACTGGATGAAGTCCCGACTCTGCTCCAGTTCGCCGGCTTTGTAGAGGTGGTAGAAATCGGCCGAAAGCAAGCCGTAACGATATTCCAGTTGGGCCAGTTCTGTTTCCAGCCCGTGAATATCTTGGATGATCTCGCTGAGAGTCATCTTTTCGCCCCCCTTTGGTCTCACGGTGATCTGGTCTAATTATAGCAGAACGTCGGGCAAAGTCAAAACTACGAATGGCGCCAACTACCGTGAAGCCAATCGGGCCGAGTCCCGTAATGACTTCATCCACAAGATCGCTGTTGTCGAGAAGGAAGTGGCTGAGACCCAATACTGGCTGGAACTCTTCGAAGATGCCTGCATAGGTGATTCTGCCGAGCGTCGTTGGTTGCTCCAAGAATGCGGCGAACTTCTGGCTATCTTAGTACCTTGACGATCAAATCCTTGCACAATGAGCAAGGATTTCGGAACGCCCTTTTTCTCTGCCACGAATTTCACGAATTAACACGAAAAGGAGAAAATTAGTGAAAATTCGTGTAATTCGTGGCAAGAAGCCTTTTGGTTCTGGCTTGTCCAGGCCAGGTGCTTGTGAGCACCATATCGGTGCGGAGGCTTGACATCAGCACCGTGTTGAGGTATAATCATGTAGAATGGTCAAGGTGGGAAGGATGTTGCATCTCCCAGTGGTCAAAGGCCTGCCCCCATGGTGGCGTAGACCCTCTGCGCGCGCCTCTGCGAAAGAGTCGTATCGGTGCGTCGGGGAGGCGACGAGAACCGATGGCTCCGGGGGATTTCTAGGAGAATGTTAACCTATTTGTAACCTGTTTGTAACCTGTTTGTAACCTTGGTGTGGTATGATATGGGTAGTCGATTCGAAGTGGCCTCAGGGGCTGCTTGGCAGCGGTCACGTTCCATGCGGGACAAGGTGA
>JAKLPW010000124.1 GCA_022013675.1 Anaerolineae bacterium
ACAGGTAGTCGAGGAGCAGCTTTCGAGTAGCGAGCGCCTCGACGTAGTCGTCCAGCTCGATGGTCCACCAGTTGCAGTCAGTTTGAAGCAAGCGATCGATGATTGGACCAACGATCTTCGTGTCGCCAGGAGGATGATGGCGGTCCGTTTCCCGCTCGTACATGTGTGCCTCGTGGAGCCGCTCAGACATGATATCCAGGAACTCAAGCACCGTCATTTCTCCGCTCTTGATAATCTCGCTGGAGACCGCGTGTCCGACGTCAAAGGTCGTCATGGCACCGGATGCCTCGGCCCACTCTATCACGCGACGGGGGTCACTGGTAGGACCACGCCGCAGGTTCTCCAGGCAAACGGTAATGCCCATATCTCGCCCATACTCAACCACTCTGGTCAGGTTCTCGACGGCCCGGTTGGGATCGATGGGATCCTTGGAACTCAGACCCAAGTGGAATGTGATCACTTGTTCTCCCCTGCCATGCATAGCATCCAGCGCAGCCATGTGAACGCGTGTGCCTCGCTCGGCCAGATCCGGATCCTCGTGGCCCATCTCATAGCCCGGCAGAAACCCATGATACCGCACCGGCACTCCGGCTTTCACGTATGGATCTATCTGTTCGGCAAGCGTGTCTAGCGCCTCGGGGTCGGCGGCATACTCCAGGGCGAATCCATGCTCCGCGATCCAACGCAAACGGTCGGGATAAGTGTGCCACTTCGCGGAAAGTGCGATCGTGAGGGGGCGGGTCAGTGACCCGTCCGAGTAGTTGCCCCTCGCTGCACGGTTCTTTCGTCCGTCAATGCCTCTATACAACCTCAATGCCCTCCTCTTCCGCCACCTCGCCGATGATCCAGCCCATGTTGCCCCCTTCTTCGAGGCGATGAAGCAAGCCTTGCGCTTCAAATTCAGGCACAGAGATTAGCAGCCCACCCGATGTCTCGGGGGTAAACAGGGGAGCGAATTCTATATGCGGGCCGAAAGCCTGTTGGTTGCGGTTCGCTCCAGCCGGGAAGAGCCACTCCCGAGCATACTCCTTCACCCCCGGATAGAATCGCACTTGATGGCGTTCCGGTCTCTGGCTATAATGGATGAAGAGTTATTATTTTCTCTTATGGGCACTCAAGGTCGGCCTTATTATATGCCTTCCGGGAGGTCTGTCAAGCAATGAACTTCAGACATCTGCAAACCTACCTCGAGGTGATTCGCCAGGGTAGCTTCTCGGGAGCAGCGCGAACCCTGGGCCTCAGCCAGCCCGCCGTCAGCCAACAGATCAAGGGAGTGGAGAAAGAAGTTGGCACCGCCCTGCTCGTACGCAGCGCACAGGGTGTTCTCTCTCTCACAGCCGCAGGCGAGGCGTTCCAGCGCTACGCTGAATCCACTCTCACGGCCCACGAAGTCATGCGCCAGCAGATTGCCCGGTTCCAGGACGCTATCGAGGGGCCACTCAACCTGGCCGCCAGCACTATCCCCGGGGACTATGTGCTGCCGAGGCTTCTCATGGCTTTCCAGAAGCGCTATCCGGATGTCGACGCTCAACTGACGGTAGCGGATACTCGGGATGTGGTGCGCAAACTCCTGGAGCGAGAATGTGCCGTAGGCTTCATCGGCGCGCCCTTGGAGTCGCCGAGGCTAACGCTGGAACCCTGGGTGAAGGACGAGATCGTGTTGGCCGTCTATCCCCATCACCCCTTCGCCACCCAGTCCACCATCGCCCTGGAGGAGTTGGATGACCAGGCCCTGATTTTACGCGAGAAGGGGTCCGGGACACGGCAGAGTGTGGAGCGGCTCCTGCGTGAACAGGGGAAATCACCTTCATGGCGCAACGTGGTGCTGACCCTGGGAAGCACACAAGGGGTCGCGCGCGCCGTACGAGATGGACTTGGCATCGGTTTCGTATCAGCCCATGCCGCCACGTCCGAGAAGCTGCCCATCGTCCGGATCCGAGGTCTTGACCTGACTCGTGAGCTATACATGACGTACGAGCCCGGGAGAGTCACCTCCGGCCTGCTTAGAACGTTCCTGGCCTTCGCGCTCGCCTGGGTTACGGACCGACACACCTAAACGTTTCCCTCAGACTGTCCGGAGGCGTCTGAACAGGGCATTTTCTCACCGCCGAGAACGCTGGTAGCACAGAGAAAATCCGACAGGATCTCATTGAATCTCCGCGAACTCTGCGACCTCAGCGGACTCCGTGGTGAAAAGTGTGTAATCACCAAATAGAGCCTAGTATTGCCAAGCAAGTGACTTCGTCGTATAATATGACAAGGGTAGGAGGAGGCTGATCAGAGGGGGAGTAGATCGTATGTGTGCGCACATGTCTCAACTGCGGGCCCGCTTGTTCGCCTGCGCGCTGATCACTCTGGTGTTACTCTTCGCCCTTGCCCTACCTCTGTCCCCCCTGGCACAGAGCCCCGGCGTGTGGGGCACCCCCGTCAACATCTCCGAGAGCGACACTGACTCCTGGAGGCCCGGTATACTCCTCGACAAGGCAGGTAACGTTCACGTAGTCTGGTATGATCAGGTCCTGGGATCGGCGGAGGGAGACATCTACTACGCCTGTCGATCTCCGCTAGACGGGTGGAGCGATCCGCATAGGCTATCGGCATCAGGAGGAGAATCATCCCGTTCCGTCATGGCCATAGGGCCTAACAACACGGTTCATGTGGTGTGGCAAGAAGGTGCCTCGGGCGAGAGTGAGATACTCTATACCTGCAAGCCATTCAAGGGAGCCTGGACGCCTGTCCGCAACCTCTCGGGCACCGATGGCGATTCCACATACCCTCGCATTTCCGCCTCAGGCGATGGCCGAGTACATGTAATCTGGCAGGAACGAGCGCAGGGACTCCGTTCAAACATCTACCATACGTGCCAGTATTCCAGCAACTTATGGACCTCGCCGTGCGACCTCTCCCAGTCAGATGGCGATTCCACCTCCACCTTGATCCTTGCCGACGCGCGGGGGACCGTACACGTTTGCTGGCAGGATCGGAGTTCCGGCAACTGGGAAATCTTCCACGCTTACCAGCCTTCAGGTGGTGCGTGGACCGCTCCACAGAATATCTCAGGCAGCGAGGGAGATTCGCAGGGTGCCGCCATTGCATCGGCCACGTCAGGTGCGCTGCATCTGGTTTGGTCTGAAAGCGCAGTTGATGGATTCCTGGGTGACTCTGACATCTTCTATACCTCGCGATCTACTGACGGAGTTTGGTCGCCCGCTATCGAGAACTTGTCGGGCTGTTCGGGACGAGCCGACTCTCCCGTTATTGCCGTAGACGCCCAGGGAGATGCCCACGTAGCCTGGCAATATGTCAAGCCCCCCGGTTTCTGGAACATCTACGCCGTGAGCAGGAACTCCGAGGGCAAGTGGTCGGAGCCCCGGCTAGTTTCTACCTTCGATGGCAATGCTGAACGACCCACTATCCTGGCCAGCCAGGGGGTGGACCTGGTTTGGTCTGGCAGCGTTCAGGGGAATTGGGAGATCTGTCATGCCCACGGAAGAAGCGCGGGCACATGGTCGCCGGTGGCGAATATCTCCCACACCGCTGACATGTCCTCCTTCCCTGCCCTGGCATCCGATGGCGCCGGTGCATTACACGTAGTGTGGGAGGATACTACACCCGGACATCGTGATATTCACTACACAGGTTCTTCGGCCTACGCTGTGGGGCTACCTTTCGTATGCGGCAGCAGATTCGAGCCCTGACGTTCTCCCTTTGCACACCTCCCTGCGATGCCCGGTACTTCCGTAATCCCTCGATTCCCACACATGATGCTCACATTTCCCCCACAATTGGCGGCTATACTATCACTGTAGCGTTCCCTGTTTGGCACGACGGGGCCCCGATGGGAGCGACGGGGGAAACCAAGGAGTGTTGTGGGCCGCGTAGGGGCAGGTTACGCTTGGGCACGAGGCGTCCCCGTTACGCTGGGGTTACGTCTGGCCGAGGTCCATTGGGTAGGAAAGAACCGAAACCTGCCCCTCTCTGCGATTGACAAAGATTGGGCCGCTCTCTTTGCACAGTACTACGCGACCCAGGGAAACTGGCTGGGCGTGGATGAGCTTTTGAGAGAGTCAGCTACATCTCCCTCCTCCCAGGGCACTGGTCGGGGGAGAGGCCAAGGAGGGTCCTCAGCGACGGGAGCAAGCGGCGAGCACATTTTGCTGGCGGATGCCAATGGCATGGTTCTTGCTGATTCACGCGGAATGATCGAGGGGCATACTCTCGATCGGGATACTCGCAGCAGAGGAGTTCCCGTTCATAGTGGAGGACAAGTCGTAGGCATCGTCGTGGTCGGAACCCAGATGAGTCTCCTTGGCAGTCTGGAGGCTGAATTCCTGGATAGCATCGACCGCTCTTTGCTCATATCTGGACTTCTCGCCACCCTCGCAGCGGTCGTAGCAGGAACGTTGCTCTTCCGACAACTAACCACACCTCTGCAGAACCTCACCCAGGCAGCCGAGAACATGGCTGCAGGAGACCTCGATCAGCGAGTGGAGGTTCATTCCCGGGACGAGGTTGGAGAACTGGCCCGAGCCTTCAATGCTATGAGCGACGCCCTGGCCAGGAACGAAGAGCTGCGGCGTAATCTGATGGCCGATATCGCCCACGAACTGCGTACCCCCCTCAGCGTGATCCAGGGCAACCTGGAAGCGATTCTCGACGGAGTCTACGAACCGACGCCGGAGAATATTGCTGTCACCCACCAGGAAAGCCTGCTCCTGGCACGTTTGGTCAACGACCTGCGGGAGCTAGCCCTGATTGAAGCCGGACAGTTGCAACTCGACCTTGAGCCGATTGACCTGGAGATAGTGGCGAGGCTGGTCGAGGAGGCATTCCGGCCCAGGGCACGAGAGAAGGAGGTCAGCTTAATCCTGGATTTCGTCCCTGGCCTGCCAAAGGTGTCCGCCGATGCTCAGCGCATGCGGCAGGTGATCGCCAATCTGGTAAGCAACGCCCTACGCTTTACCCCCCCGGGTGGTGAGATCCTGCTGGTGGGGAGAGCGAAGCATGGAGAGGTGACCATGCGCGTGGAGGATTCCGGGGCAGGTATACCGCCCGATGACTTGCCCCACATCTTCGACCGTTTCTACCGAGGGGATAAATCGCGTTCCAGGAACGCAGGAGGTAGCGGCCTCGGATTGGCCATTGCCAAGCAGTTGGTGGAAGCGCATGGAGGAACGATCGAGGTAGAGAGCGAAGTCGAGCGGGGAACGACTTTCATTACTACACTTCCCTTAGTACGCCCCGATCTCTCGTAACCGATCATCATCTATCCCAAAATGGTGCCCGATCTCGTGGCGGAGGACACGCCCGATGGTCGCGCCCACCTCCTCCGGCGTGCGGCAGCGCATCTCGATGGGGCACTGATAGATGCTGATCTTGTCCGGCAGGACGAGACCATAGTGATGGCTACGCTTCGTCTGCGGGACGCCATGATAGAAGCCCAGCAGTTCGGCGGGCGACCGCACCCGGGCCAGCCGCAACGTCTGCGAGTCTGGCCAGCTCTCCACCACCACCTCGACGTTGTCCAGTTTCTCGCGGAAGGACTCAGGGAGCTCATTCAGGGCCTGAGTCACCAATCGCTCGAAGGTCTCGCGCGGCAATCCGGTTGAGGCTGAAGGCGCACCGGCTATCTTTCTGTACGGCAATGGAACACCCCCCATCACATTCTGTATCAATGCTGAGATGCCCTGCGGCTACTTCAATTGTGTCATAGGTGCCAGAGGATGTCAAACTTTGGATGAATACGAAAATCCTTGACAAAGCTTCACTTCTGCGGTATAATAAATAATGAAATGGTATTTCGAAATGATATTCCATGGCTGTATGAAACGATATCATTTGAGCATATGGAAGGAGTGATGGATTGGAAAACAACCAGAACAAGAGACAGACTTACCACACCCGCTCTGTCGCTCGCGCTCTGGAGATTCTCACTTGCTTCTCCCAGCGCAGGCCCGAACTAAGCCTGAACGAGATTTGCGAGATCACCGAGATACCCAAGCCTACCGTCTTTCGCCTGCTCTCTGCCCTGGAATTGGCTCGTTTTGTTGAGCACTGTCCCAACAAGGAGAAATACCAGGTAGGCATTAGGGCCTTCGAGATTGGCTGTGTCTTCCTTTCTCATCTCTCCGTGGAACGTGTGAGCCGACCGATCATGGATTCATTGAGCAAGCAATTCCATCTCTCTGTTAACCTGGGTATCCTTGACCGGGGACAGGTGGTCTACCTGGTCGTATCGGAGCCCGACACTTTCTTCCGTCATAGCCCGATCATCGGCCACCGGCACTACGTGCACTGCTCGGCGTTGGGCAAGGTCCTGGTTGCACTTCTCCCCGAAGAGAAGGTGGATGAGATCTTGGCCACCTCCGGCATGCCTGCGCTGACCCCGCATACTGTCACCAACCCTAAGACTTTCAAGGAACACCTGGTTCTGGCCCACCAGCAGGGATACGCCACTGATATTCAAGAAGGCGGCTTGGGCTTCTGTTGCCTGGCAGTCCCCATTTACAACCACGAGGGGAAGATAGCGGCAGCAATGAGCGTATCGGGTTCCAGCGTCCATTTCGACGATGACGGCATTGGCACATTCGCGACCGTCATGAAAGAAGCTGCCGCCCAGATATCCACCAGACTTGGGTATGACAATGCACCTGAAACCAACGGTGACTGAGGATACCCTTTTGAGACGCAGGTTCGCTGGACGCGTCCCCAAGAGCGTTCTTAGCGAGAGGCTTAGCGGTAAGAAGCACACGTAGTGCGAGCTTTCTAGCCCGCCAAGCAGTCTGTAAAGGCTTGCCCTGAGCGGAGAGGAGGTGATGCGATAACTCAGACTGCCGATCGGTTCTACAAGGATTGTTGTTGGGACACTGGAACAGTCGTTCGTTCATTCCTTAAGTAAGGAGGAGAAAAACTGATGAAAAAGCTAACTACACTGCTGTTGCTCACGTTGGTGGTCACTCTCTTGGCTTCATGCGCTCCCGCTCCACAGATTGTCGAGAAGGAGGTGATTGTCGAGAAAAAAGTCGTAGAGACCGTGATCGTCGAGAAAGAGGTAGTGGTCGAGAAAGAGGTAGTGGTCGAGAAACTCGTGACGCCTACTCCTGTCCCCCCGCCCATCAAGAAGGGGGGAGCGGTTATTATCGGCTCGGGCGGGATGACCGCGGCGCATTATAACCCCATCTGGCTAACCTGCAACCCACAGTTCCTCACTTTCCCACTGATCCTTCCGGCCTTGACTTGGTTCGACGACCAGGTACAGCCCATACCGCAATTGGCTGAGAAGATTGACGTCAACGAGGAAGCAACGGTCTACACCTTCCATCTTCCTGAGAAGGCCGTCTGGAGCGATGGCGAGCCACTGACTGCCGAAGATGTGGCTTTCACTTACAAGCTCGCCATCAACCCCGCTTTCCCAAAGGCGGTTTGGGTTCGCAACTTCACCAGCATCAAAGGCGCTGACGAGTATCAGAAGGGCGAGGCGGATGACATCGAGGGCATCAAGATTCTGGATAGCCACACCATCCAGTTTGAGCTCAAGGAGCCTAACGCTTCCTTCCTCTTTGGCACCTATCTGGGCATCATGCCCGAGCATATCCTGGGCAGTGTTAAG
>JAKLPW010000125.1 GCA_022013675.1 Anaerolineae bacterium
GCCGAATGAAGTCCTCAATCAAACTGGCGTCCGTGTCTCGGTCAAAGATTACCAGAATGTGCACATTTCGTTTGCCACCAGAAGTCGTCAGCTCCACGCCAGGGAAGACGGCTATCCCCGCTCTCTCGCCAATTGTCATTGCCTCGTCAACGCCATGTGCGCAGTTGTGATCGGTGATAGCGATCACCTCTATCCCTGCCGCCTTGGCACCTTCGATGACATCAGCGACGGTGAGATCGCCCTTGTGCTCGTACCGCTCAGGGTCGTGAGGTGTGTGTACATGCAGATCTGCTTTATAGTATCGAGCCCCGTCGGACAGTGCTAGAATATCTTTCAGCATGTCATCCCCCCATAGACGGTGTCAATCAACTGCTAGTTGAATCTCAGTGTACGTTCCTTCAGATTCTCGCAGGTCAGGCACTGCACCAGCGCTGGCGCAGACGTAACTCGCATCCCCACAAATGCTCCAGGGATTCAGCAATAGGATACCACATTTTGGCCATCTTATCAACCGCCAGCTCGTTTTGGGAGGGCAGCCTCACAGAGATACCTGAAGTACGCATGGAGGTGAGCCTATGGATCCTCCCACAGCGCCGTACCTGTTCCACACCGATATGACGCAGACAATTTGAGCCGCTCGGTGAATGAATATCACCGGCTGAAACTGAGAAGTCCCATCAGGGACTGGTCTGTGCATCGGGATTCAGTGCCTGTGGGTACGCTTTAGATTCAGATTCAGACAGGGCTTTCAATCCCTGGCCTCTCTTATCTCAATTTGCCTGGATATGACGAGTGGTACTTGACTTTCCTGGGAGGTATGGTATACTTACGTTGTAAGTACATCGCCACGGGAGGTTAAAATGGCACGGAAGATATTTCGAACGGGCAACAGCGCCGTTGTCTCACTGCCAGCGGATGCATTGGAAGCTGTTGGACTGGCCTTAGGCGACGAGGTAACGGTCATCGCTGATCCGGAGCACGGTTGCATTATCATCAGTCCCTCCACACTGCCCGGAGTACGTCGGGACTTGCTCGACAGAGTGGATCGGTTCATCGCGAACTACCGCCCTGCTCTGGAAACTCTAGCGCGGGAGTAGCGGGTGGAATACCTCACTTCTGCGGAAGTGCTGCTTATCCACGCCCGGCTGATCCAGCGCACGGGCGGCGTCAGTGGCGTGCGCGATGTAGGACTCATGGAGTCAGCGGTCGCACGCCCACAGGCCACTTTTGGGCAGAACGATCTCTACCCAGACGTGTGGAGTAAGGCAGCGGCCTTGATGCATTCGCTCATCAAGAACCACCCCTTCGTGGACGGGAACAAGCGCACAGCTCTTGCGGCTGCGGTCATGTTTCTGGAGATGAATGGCTATGTGCTGACGGTCAACAGCGATGGGGTGCTAGCCTTCACCAGGCAGGCAGCCGCAGGCGGAATGGAACTCGAGGAGATGGCGGAGAAGCTGAAAGCACACAGCGGACCGCTTGAGGGAAAACAGTAGAGGTACTTCGAGTCTGATCGCCCCCCGTGGACAGAACTCGTGGGGAGGTTTCGGGTTCGGCGAAGCATCCTGGAGGAACGGAGGGCGTGGAGCTAGGAAGAGACCTCCGAGGTTTCAGCGGCAGGTGAGCCGAGTGGAAGCGAGTTGGCTGGCCATGCGGAGCAGATATTGTGAATTAGCGCGAAAACCTCGGAGGTCTTCGGTCGCACCTGCCCCCCCGCCCCCCCTCAATCCCCCCCGTAAACTGAACGGGGGGGAAGTGCTTGTCCCCTCCCCTGTGATCCGTTCCACGGGGGAGGGTTAGGGAGGGGGCTCTTACTCGAGCTCGCCTCCCAGCAAACGTCGTCGGGGTGCCGATAAGAGTCGCAGAGTCGCCCAGCTATCGGCACGCCTCGGCGGACCGGCGGCAACGGTGTAGGTGATACTCAGCATTGGTCGCCAGGCCAGCGTTCCGTGCTCGGACGAGGCGAAGCTGTAGCGCAGCTGCACCGGTCCCTCGGCTTTCAGCACGATCCCGTAGTTGTCCTCGGGGTCCTGCGCCCAGGCAGCTACTACCTCAGTTAGGTCGATCTCTAGCTCACAGGCCGTGCAATCCACCTCTGTCGTGCTGAGTGGAACGATATCCAGATCGAACTCCTCGCCATTGCAGCCCGCGGCCTCCCAGGGCACTCCCGTGGAGGCTTCATTCCAGGTAGCTTCCATCTCTTCCCAGGGACGCAAGACCTTGTAGGCCATGATCTCCACGGGGTTATCGTTGGTGCGTCCCAGAACGCGGAGCGATAGGATGGCTTCCTGCACGTCCTCAGGCGGGCTGGCGAAGAGATCCGAGAGGTCGAAGCGAATCAGCCCATTCTTGATGCCATTCTCTCGCACCCAAAGGTCTCCCGCGTCGCCATGGTTGGCATCCGTGTCCCAGAAAGTGATGAACGTATCAGCAGTACCGGCGTAGCCATTATCGTTGCCCTCCTGAAGGGTCACGCTCATCTGGATCGGCGTAGGCGTAACAGATGGAGTCGCGGTCGGCGTTGGCGTCTCCGAGGGCGTCTCGGTCACGGCCGGGGTTCCGGTCGGCGTTTCGGTCGCGGTCTCCGTCGGCATTGTGGTGGGCGTCATAGTCGGCGTCGGTGGCGGCGTGTTCGTCGGAGTCTCCGTGGGCGTGTTGGTCGGCGTAGGCGTGGGGGTCGCCAAATCCCGCACCTTCTCCCACCAGAAATGGATCCGTGCGGCCCCGGCACTCTCGTAGTACTCCACCACCAGGCCGTGCGCACCATTCAGTTCGAGATCAATCGTGTAAGCCTCCGGCATAAAGTCGTGCCACTCATCCAGGACCAGCACGCCATCGACGTAGAAGCGGACGCCATCATCAGCATCAGCATGGAACCGGTAGATTCCGGGCCCAAAGGCCAGCTCGCGACTCCAGCGAACGGAGAAGAGATCCGCCGGCATCCGATACATCGGCGGCTCCGCCTTCCAGTTGAAGTCAATGCTCTCGTCGTTGCGAACCACCACCGGGTCTCCTTGCAGAGTCCGATTGGCCCAGTACTCGCCCTTCCAGTCGGCGTATGTGATGGGCGGGTACCTCTCCCACCAGACGCGGATGCGAGCATCGCCCACGCGCTCGAAGTAGTGCACCTCTAACTCGTGCTTACCTTGGGTCAGAGCGACGTCCGCGTGGACTTCCCGCGGGCCTCCTTCGCGCCACTCATCGATGATGAGCTTGCCGTCTACCCACACCCGCGCGCCGTCGTCCACCAGCAGGTGGAAGCGATAGGAGCCCTCATCGAACCTGACGGTGCGCGTCCAGCGGGCCGAGAAGTTGTCGACAGGCAGTCTATGATCAGGCGAGCCCTTCCCCCAGTTGAAATCGAGCTGCTCGTCGTTGCGGATGATCCGTCGCGTGCCCTCCAGAGCCGGGTTGTCCCAGTAGCGTCCCTTCCAATCCGGATAGGTCGCTGGCTTCTCCGTGGGAGTGGGCGAAGGCACTGCGATTCGCTCCCACCAGACCCGTATCAGGGCGTCACCCACGTTCTCGTAGTACTCGAC
>JAKLPW010000126.1 GCA_022013675.1 Anaerolineae bacterium
GCCACGATCACCCCAGGAGCCATGAACACATCATCCTCGATAACAGTGAACTGAGCCACATAGACGTTGCTATGAATCTTGACCCGGTCGCCAATGCGACATCCGTAGTCAACAACAGAGTTAGCCCAAATGCTCACATCATCCCCGATGGTGTTCTCCTCCCGAATAGTGACGTTATGCCCCGTCTGAAAGTTACGGCCTATGCAAGAGCCTACGTAGATGACCGTGCCGCTCCGCAGACGGGCCCCGGCTGCGATGATCAACTCCTGGGACGCTATCTGGCGGCCGGTTCGATATCCCAGGAGCACGCCTTCATCAATCTCGCATTCTTCTCCGAGAGTGACGCAAGGGATACAAATCCTCCCGGGCTTGGAAAGCCGTTGGGACTTCACCAAGAAATGCCCTCACCTTCCCCACCATTGAGCAAGGAACGCTGGGCATGCTCCAAGATGCGTACCACTCTCAACCCCACCACACCATTGGAGCGAGGCTTCTTGCCGTAGCGAATACACTCCAGGAAATGAGTACACTCCAGGTTAAGAGGCTCAGCAGAACTGATAGCGGGTGTGGTTATGTCCCCATGGCGGTAGGAGAGGTGGAACTCCTCCAGGGTGTCCGAGTACGGGGGCATGTCCACGCCTTTATCATAAATCTTGATCTTCTCGACAGGCTCAACATCGTCATAGACGATCATCTTGAGACTGCCAACGACGGTGATACGACGGATCTTGCAGGGGTCGAGCCAACTCACACGCACATCCGCCATGACACCGTCGGGAAAACTGAGCGTCAGATAAGCGACATCGTGTATACCCGGCTGCACATAGGCACTACCTCGCGCGCTTACGCTGACCGGCTCGACGCCCAGAACGTAGAGCAAAATCGAGATGTCGTGGGGAGCCAAGTCCCACACAACGTTGATATCTTGCTGGAAAATGCCCAGGTTGACGCGGGTGGCATTGATATAGTAGACCTGCCCCAACTTGCCGCTGGCAATGAAATCGCGCAGGAAACCAACGGCAGGATTATACTCGAAAGTATGCCCCACCATGAGCACTCTTCCGTTTTCCCGAGCGAGATCAATGAGTTCCTGCGCTTGCTGGCTGTCGTTGGTCAGGGGTTTCTCGACCAGGATATGCTTGCCGTGCTCCAGGGCCGCCCTGGCCATCTTGTAGTGAGTTGACACAGGCGTAGCGATGGCCACCGCCTCCACATCTGAGTCCAGCAGCTCCCCGTAGTCCCGGGTCACTTTCACGCCAGGATAGAGACCAGCGATGTGATCCAATCGATCTTGCCTCAGATCACTGACGATGTATAACTCTGCTCCGGGGATGGCATGAAAGTTGCGGGCCAGCTTCGGGCCCCAGTAGCCACTCCCGATGACACCAACTTTGATGTTCCGGATGAGTTTGTCGTACAAAGTTCCCCCTTTCACCTGGACGATGCCTGGACTATGCCTAAGTATATATCATCAAGATGAAAAGATAATGAAAACCAGGGACAGGGAGATTACAATTTGTTCAACAGGCCTGGTCGGATTTGACCCTGGTGGCAGAGGACTGGCTCCTGCACAATCGAAACCTGCCCCTACAATCTCTCGGCAGGACTCCTGGGATTGTGATGCCGTGAATCACACGTGCGCGGCTTGCTATTTGAATATTTGAATAAATCAAACAGACGTACAGCATTCAAGCGGTCAGCACTCAGCTATCAGCCGCACATCCAGCGGGAGAACAGTCATCGCGGGAAAGGCGATCGAGGTAACGCGAATGCTCACCTGGCTCAGTAAGAAGCTGAGAGCAGACCGCTGAAAGCTGAACACTTACCAGCAAAAAAGTGCCCATCAGCGCAGATCCTGTGCGATGAGCATCTCGTATCCCATAGCAGACGGCTATATTATAGAGGATATGGAGGAGTTTGTAAAGGGGAACTAAGGGGAGGGTGCACGCAAAGGTTGTCAGTCAGTAAGTCACTGATCATCCGGTAAGGTCGGTCCAGCTATTTCCTCATCCCCGGAGCCAGGGGAATCTACACAGTGTCAGGTATACGGTTCTGCCGAAGACGCAGGACTGGCCTTCGTCCCGGCGTCAGGAGTGTCTGCTGTTCCCCTGAACCACTCATCTATCAGATCACGTCGGAATCTCCAAGTTCGGCCGATCTTGGCAGCGGGGATAGCGCCTTCCTGAGCCAGACGATAGACCGTCATCTCACTCAGGCGCAAGTACGCGGCGACCTCCCGAACCGTCATTATGGCGTCACGTTTCTCTGAGCTTTTCACACCGCCGCCTCCTTGAGGCAGTTGGCCGAAACCAAGACTGAACAGCAAGAGGACGATTCGTGGTCCCAGAGAACAGCTACTGGAGGACACATGTGACAAGGTTGCCCTGGCTCCCGGGCAAGTGGCACATGTCTCAATCCCCGTCCGAATGGCTCTTCTTGTCTCGTTCCCCTGACTCAATTATATATACCACAAAATGTTAGCTTGTAGGTAAACAGAGAGTATCTAATTTCTTAACTGTACGTCTTCAGGTGTGAACTCCTTCAACGAATTCGCGGTATTGGGCACATTCGATCTGTCGTCAATGGGTAGTTACAGTTGTCGTTGAACACCATACTGGCCAGTAGGGATACCGGGCAAGATTCGTTGCCTCAAGCCGATAGGCGTCGGCGTTCGGAGCAACTCACTTGGGGCACAGAACGCTTCTAGATTGATTCATAAATTTCAATGAAGGCTTATACTGATTATACATTAGTTTAACAGATGTGTCAAGGGATAGCACCGTGTGGGAGCACGCAAAACCCGTCTGCCACGAATTTCACGAATTAACACGAAGAAAATTAGTGAAATTCGTGAAATTCGTGGCAAAATTCTTACACAACGAGCAAGGATTTCTGAACGCCCATTTGCTCTGCCACGAATTTCACGAATTAACACGAAAAGGAGAAAATTAGTGAGAATTCGTGTAATTCGTGGCAAAATTCTTACACAACATAGTGAGCCCACTTCCGCTGTCACAAGGGGGCGTA
>JAKLPW010000127.1 GCA_022013675.1 Anaerolineae bacterium
CTTCGACGAGGCCGCGGCCTCGGAGGACGTGGATCGCCTCACGAATGACGGTGCGACTGACGCCTACTTGCTCTGCGAGGTCCCGTTCGCCGGGGAGCCTGTCGCCGATACGGAGGGACCGGTCGATGATCAGGCCCTGGATTCTATCGGCGACTTGCTCGTACAGAGTATCGCGGCGGATGGGAAACTCGAACGTTGCGTCCATAGCGACTCCTAGTGCTGATGATTCAGATGTGGTTATACCACATATCCACAGTACCATTATACCAAATAACTCAAACTTTGTCAAGGCCGGGTTTGCTCAAACCAAGGGCTGGTGCAACGTCGCCTACCCACAAGCATCTGTCATTCTGAGTATCTCCACGGCGGGGGGTACGCGCTGTTCAGTCTATAAGAAACTGACGACGGTTCGTAGTAACGACTTCAGTCGTGTGTCATTTTGAGTATCGCCACGGTGCGGCGGCGCCGTTCAGTCTATAAGGAACTGACGAAGTTTCTTAGTAGTATCTCCACGGCGCTGTACGCGCCGTTCAGACGGAAAGAAACTGACTAGTTTCTTAGTAGAATCTCTTTGCGGCCTTTACGCCTTTGCGTGAGCCACATGAGCTTCTCTCTTTCAGACAGACCTTTCTTCCCACACCGCCACACCCCCACACTCCCACACGAATATCTGTCAGCCCCAAGCCTCATACGCCATCGTACCGTTCATCCCACCATTGATCCTCACTGGCATCCTTGACAGGGGTCATAATGCTGTCATTCTTGTCATCCTTGTCATCCTTGGCTCGTAGCCTCGACGCCTTTTACGCCGTGGAGATAATCAAAATGACACTGCATGGACTCCGCAACAACCCCTGGTCTCAACCCCAACTTGGCCAGCTAGCAGATGATTGTTGTATCGGGGAGGAAGCAATCAAATATGGGTCAGTTGGGCAGGTTCAATATTGGCCAGATGGCTAATGCCCGAATTCCCCAAGTGTCCGATGTGTCTGGGGGATTCCTAGCTTATAATGATTCTTGGAGGTGCGGTGGCTAGTTGTCACGTCGGGACTGGTGTGAAGTTAGTTACCCGATGATGAGTTCCAGGTTCCAAGTGTGTTGTGAGTGTTGCCGAAAAAAGAGGCCACTATAGGAGAGAACGAGAAAGGGGGTGATTAACTACACAAGGGCAATCGGTTCCAGGCGACAGTCAGATTGTAGTCGCACACCTAATTCTGTGAGAAATCACAAAGGAGGAGAAGATGCATCGCAAGAAGCTGTTCGTAGTCTTGGCAGTATTGGTAGTACTATCTCTCGTCGGTGGTTGTGCTCCCAAGGAAAAATTGGCTACGACACTCAGGTGGAACCTGGGGACTGAGCCGCCGACCCTGGATCCCCAGTTGGCAACCGACTCGACGTCGATTCAGTGTGCTCGGGCGTTGTACATGGGCCTGACGGACATCGATGACGCCACTTCGGAGATTGTCCCCGATTTGGCCAAGGAGTGGAGCGTTTCTGACGACGGGATAGTCTGGACTTTCAAGATGCGTGACGATGTCTATTGGGTGAGCTACGATCCTGCCACTAAGGAGGCTAAGAAGGAGCGCAAAGTCTCTGCGCAGGACGTGGAGTATGGTGTCAAGCGTTGCCTCAACCCCGAGACCGCTTCTGACTACGCCTCGGTTCTCTACCTACTCAAGAATGGTGCTGCCGTCAGTTCCGGTGAAAGCTCCGATCTGGATTCCATTGGAGTGAAAGCTCTCGATGATACCACAGTCCAGTTCACCCTAGAGCAACCTGCTGGCTACTTGCCCAGCATTGCTGGCATGTGGGTCTGCCACGCGGTACCCAAGGAACTGCTCGATGAGCACGGTGACGGGTGGACGGAACCGGGTAACATCTGGTCCAACGGGCCCTATCTGCTCGATACTTGGGAGCATGAGAACAGGATGGTCTTCGTCAAGAATCCCTACTACTGCCGCGCCAAAGAAGTGAGTATTGAGAGAGTGGAGTGCGTCATGGTGGTTGAGGACTCGACGGCTTTCGCCATGTATGAGAACGATGAGCTGGATGTGCAGGACGCGCCCCTCGACGATATGGACCGGATAAAGGCAGATCCCGTGCTCTCCAAGGAGTTGTACATCGCGCCTGAGCTAGCTACCTACTACTACGGCTTCAATCTCACCAAACCACCCATGGACAATGTACTGGTTCGTAAGGCTTTCTCGTACGCCATTGATCGCCAGAAGCTGATAGATACCGTTTTGAAGGGTGAGCAGAGGCCGGCCAACTGTTTCGCCTGCCCGGGCATCTTCGGCTCGCCGTGGGACAATCCCGATTTCTCTGGTCCCACCTTCGATCCCGAACAGGCCAGGAAATACTTGGCTGAGGCTGGCTATCCTGGTGGCGCCGGGTTCCCTGACGTGACGCTGATGTTCAACACCAGCGAAGGTCACCAGAAAATAGCGCAGTACGTCCAGGCCCAGTGGAAGGAACATCTGGGAATTGACGTCAAGCTTGCCAACCAGGAGTGGAAGGTCTATCTCAAGACTTTGACTGAGGATTCTCCCCAGGTGTGGCGTGCGGGCTGGGGTGCTGACTACGCGGATGAGAACAACTGGGTACACGAGCAGTTCCATCCCAAGGTAAGCGAAAATCACCCGAAGTGGTCTGAGGATGATCCGGCGGCCATCGAGTTCATGAGGCTCACGGAGGAGGCTGCCGCCGAGCCAGACCCCAAAAAGCGCAAAGACCTATATTTCCAGGCCGAGACTATTTTGGTGGAAGACCATGTGGTCATCATACCAATCTACTTCTACACGCGAGTGGTCTGCAGCAAGCCATACGTAGAGCGAGGCTACTCACCGCTGGGTGATGAGCACTGGCACTGGTGGAAGATCAAGGCCCACTAGAAAGCTCACTTCAGAGGACTGACAGAAAAATGAGCCACGCAACTCCCGCTAGTGGGGCTGCGTGGCTCTTACTCTGGGGCGAACTGACACTCTCGTCCCAGTACTTCGCCATGGTGAGCTTGTCATTCTGAGCCGGAGCGCAGCGGAGGCGAAGAATCTCACCGTTTGCATAGAGAAGTGATTGCTTGCCTAGAACGA
>JAKLPW010000128.1 GCA_022013675.1 Anaerolineae bacterium
ACATCACAGTAGGCCCAAGTCCTTTGATCCAGTCGATTATGGGAAATAGCCAGTCCATGATATCTCTCCTTAAGAGTGAATGGGGCTTAGCCACCCTCATCGAAGATGGCAGAGCCGATAACGTCTAACCACTATGGTAGTCATCGCACGTATATGCTGATACTTCCGATCTATCACCTCCTCTCGTTCATACCGGACTCAAGAGGCCGTCCCCCTGTGTTCTATGATGCCCAGGGAAGACCGAGGGTTATGGGATGACCGATTGAGCCACTCTCGGTAGATACTGCTGGCCCGTCCAACTGCGCAGTGATCCTTTTTCCTCAGGTCGCTAGCCTGCCAGTGGGGCGGAATAGCCTGCAGCAGCCACGCTCCTACGAGAAGGACCAGCAATACAAGCACCGGTTGGGTTAAGATGGCTTTTCCTCCAAGATTATTTTCACAAATGTGAACTAATTTCACTTTCGTGAATATTATAGCATAAAAGGAACGCTTTGTCAATAGAAAAATGCTCGAATTCATGCCAATTTCGGCGACAAAGTCGAATATCGGATCATTGCCAGAACCTTGGATGATCCGGCGACACAAGACGCTTGTGCTTCTGTTTGCTCCTTATGGCTACGTGGCTGGTCCAAGAGACGGGCCTCGTGAGCCTTGACCTTTCGGGCATCTTCTGATAAAGTGTTGTTGTGAAGTCTCTTAGATTGGGGACGTGTCTATTTCATACCATACTCATTATGAGCCCCTCTTGAAGGAGGAGGAAATCATGACGCGACTACGTTGGTACGATCACATAGCCATCAATATCTATTGGTTCGCCCAGAGCATGGATTCAGCAACCATGACCCCCATCGTCCTCCCGTTACTGGTCATGGGCTTTGTACCCGCCGAGTTGAAGAACACCTTCTACGGCATTCTACGTGCAGCGGGTCTCATCGTAGCGATCATCGTACAGCCCGCCGCGGGTCTGCTCAGCGACCGCAGTACGCTGCGATGGGGGCGGAGGCGGCCCTTCATCATCATCGGCACGGTATTGTGCATCGCCTGCATGACCCTCATTGGATTAGCCAACAGCTACCTGATGCTCCTTGCGGTAGTGCTTTTGCTGCAAGTGGCTACCAACATATCCCATGGCGCTCTGCAGGGCTTGATCCCCGACCGGGTACCCGAGGATCAGCGCGGCGTGGCCTCGGGCGTGAAGTCTGTTTTCGATCTGCTGCCGATCATTGTGGTCGCCTTCACCGTCGCCAAGCTGGCCGACGCCGGCCAGATCTGGGCTTGTCTGCTCATCGTCATGGCCTCCCGTCTGCTAGGCATGCTCATCACCGTTCTCGGCGTCAAGGAGGAGCCTCTCGCTGAGAAGCCGGAAGAGCCCGTCGGCCCAATGATGTGGCGTATCCTGGGCATGTTGCTGGGCATTGTCATCGGAGCAGTGGCGGCGGGCGTGGCTGGCGGCGCTATCGGCGGCCTCGGTGGCCTGGTGGCCTGGCCCCTGGTGGGCAAGGAAGTGGCCATGTTGATCGGTGTGGGTATAGGTGGCCTGGTGGCCATCGTTGTGGCCATCGTTGTTGGAGTCTGGGCCAGTGTCTCGATCAGCGCCGATGCTCGTCGCTATCCTTCCTTCACCTGGTGGGTTGTGAACCGACTGCTATTCCTGGCCGGAGTCGGCTCGCTCCAGTCCTTCGCGCTCTACTTTCTCCAGGATGTCCTGCGTCTCGAGAACGCCGCCGGCGCTACGGGAAAACTGATGATGTTCGTGGGGCTCTTCACAGTGGTGACAGCGCTGCCCGGTGGCTACCTGTCGGACAAGTTTGGGCGCAAGCGCCTGTTGGTGTTGTCGGGCATAGTCGCGGGTCTGGGAACGGGGCTGCTCTTTGTCTCCACCAACATGACCCTGGTGACCATCAGCGGGTGCATCATCGGAGCAGCGGTGGGGATCTTCATGGCCACGAACTGGGCTCTGGGAACCGACCTGGTACCCCCTGAAGAGGCCGGACGCTATCTGGGTATCTCCAATCTGGCCAGTGCCGGGGCAGGCGTGGTCGGAGCCGGTCTGGGAGGACCCCTGGCGGACTACTTCAATCGCTACAGCCAGGGGCTGGGCTATATGGTCATCTTTGGCATCTTCGCTATCTGCTTGCTGCTGTCGTCTGTGGTGCTGGTCAAGGTGGCTGAGCCTCACTCAGGAGAGGCGACTCAGAGAGCGTAATCCCACCGTCAAGATAGCGCACATCAGCGGCTTCGAGGCAGTCATCCAATCGGTGTACGAAAGTACAGACGATGCCGTTCTCTGGTCCAGCGAGATCGAAAGGGATTATAGGGAAGTGTAGATAGCGCTGCAATCGCTGTGGCAGCAGGCGATGATTACGCATGCCGACATTGGCGGTAATGAGTGCTGGGAGATCAAGACCCGAACAGATTTTTCTGGAGAGTGATCCCATGGTAAGCGAGGAAACCATCCAACGGATCGTAGAGGTAGTTGTGACACATCTCTCTCCTCGGCGAGTCATTCTATTCGGCTCGTATGCAAGTGGGGAGGCCGGGCCGGATAGCGATCTAGATATCTTTGTGGAACTAGACCCACCGCTGCCCGCACGCGGCAGGAGCAGCCTAGTCAAGCAGTTGTTTGATCCCTATCCTTGCTCCATGGATATCGTGGTCTATTCACCGGAAGAGGTAGCGTATTGGAAGCAGGCCCCGGCTTCGCTGGTGGCCTCGGTGTTGCGGGAAGGGAAGGTACTGTATGAGCGTGAAGAGTGACCCGTCCCAGGAGTTGGCTAAACGCTGGTTTCAGAAGGCGGAGAACGACCTGCTCAACGTGGAGAACAACCTGAGAGCGGAACGGTACACCAGCGATACCGTCTGTTTCCATTGTCAACAAGTGGCGGAGAAGTATCTGAAGGGATTTCTGGCTTGGCACCAGGCACCTTTTGTCAAGACCCACGATCTACTGGAGCTACTGCAGCAGACGAAGCAGATCGCCAGTGCCGATGCAGAGAGCCTCTCCGCCAATCTTCTCCTGCTGGATCGCTATGCTGTCAGTATCCGCTACCCCCTGGAATACGAAGAGGAGCCGGGTGACGAAGAGGTACAAGAAGCGGTTGAGGCTGCTCATGCCGTTCGAGCGTGGGTCCGCTCCTGGCTAGGGTTGAGTTAGTTTGCGTAAATCCTTCCGGTATGCTAAAATACCGCTGCGCTGATTGAGCGCGGTCTTGGGGCGTCGCCAAGCGGAAAGGCAGCGGCTTTTGGAGCCGCCACTCGGAGGTTCGAATCCTCCCGCCCCAGCTAGTATCTTCATATTTAACCTCGATGCGCCTGTTCCCAGGCGCGAGGTGGCAGGCTGGCAATGCTTCTCGCGGACGCACCGCATACTCCACTTGTATTTACTCTCCCCACGGATTTGGTTTGGCGTGTGCCGTGCTGTCCTGTTGTTCAGTGTGCTGCAAGAGAGTGCCTGAGTTGCGCCCTTGCCCGATCTGTTCCGATCACGCACGAGTCAGATTTCTTCGCCTATGACCAGGGTTGCAGGACGTCGCCATCGCGGCAGCCTGCCCCTGGCTTTTTGCTTAGTAAGGGGGTAACATGCGACTAGGGGTCATTGTTCTGGCGGCTGGTGAAGGCAAAAGGATGAAATCGCAGAAGCCAAAGGTGCTGCACCCCGTGGCTGGCCTGCCCATGATCAGGCACGTGCTGAACACCGTGGCAGACGTGGGCGCGATGGCAGTGGCCGTGGTGATCAGCTCCACCGGTAATGAGGTGCGGGAGGTCATCGGCGAAGATGTGTTATACGTCGTTCAGGAGCAGCAACTGGGCACAGGCCATGCCGTGTCTCAGGCGCGCGGGGTCTTGGAGAGACGCACCGACGAAGTGATGGTTCTCTATGGAGATATGCCACTGCTCACGGTCGAGACTCTCCAGGGATTAGTGCAGCGACACCGGCAAGTGCGTGAGGCGACTATTACCATGCTTACGGTATCATCCGAGGATTCCATGAACTTTGGCCGCATCCTGCGCGACCGCCGTGGACGGGTGGTGGGGATCGTGGAGGAGGCCGATGCCACGGAGAAGCAGCGGAGAATCACGGAGCTCAATTGTGGCGTGTACTGCTTCGAGGCCGACTGGTTATGGTCGCACCTGTCTCGCATCCCTATGAGCCCCAGTGGGGAGTATTATCTGACCGATCTAGTTGGTATGGCGGCCAGCGAAGGTCGCAGCGTAGAAGCTGTGGGCGTGGAGGATGTCACGCAGGTACAGGGGATCAATACCCGCGCGCACCTTGCCAGGGCGGAAGCTATCATGCGGCGGAGAATCTGTGGCCGTCTCTTGAATCGTGGGGTGACACTGATAGATCCGAATACTACCTATGCAGACATGACGGTGGAGGTAGGACCGGACACCGTGATCCGACCCAATACCTGCCTGTGGGGCAATACCCGCATCGGGAGGGGATGCATCATTGGTCCCAATGCTATCATCCGCGATGCTGTCATCGGTGATGGTTGCCGGGTTATGGCCTCTGTAGTGGAGGAAGCCTTCCTGGAAGATGAAGTGAGTGTGGGGCCTTTCGGGCACCTGCGGAAGGGTGCGCATCTGGCTAAAGGAGTCCACGTGGGCAATTTCGGCGAGGTGAAGAACTCACGCCTCGGCCCGGGCACGAAGATGGGGCATTTCAGCTACATCGGCGACGCCACCATCGGGCGTGATGTGAACATTGGGGCTGGCACCGTGACCTGCAACTACGACGGCGTGCGGAAAAATCCCACCACCTTGGGAGACGACGTCTTCGTGGGAAGTGGCACTATGTTGGTAGCCCCAGTCGAGGTAGGCGCGCGGGCGGTCATCGGGGCGGGATCGGTGGTGACCCGCGACGTCCCGCCCGGAAGCGTGGCCTATGGCGTGCCGGCGAGGATACGACTGAAGAGTGAATCTGAAGCAGAGCCAGACGAAGGGGCTCAGGCCGAGATGGCCAGTACGGACAAGGATGATGTCAATGCTTGACAAACCCATGACTGATAAGCAATTGATTGCAATAGCAGCACTAGCGCGGGAGAAGGCCTACGCGCCCTATTCCGGTTTCCCAGTGGGAGCGGCTCTTCTGGCTCGCTCGGGCAAGGTATATACCGGTTGCAATGTGGAGAATGCTTCTTCGGGGCTGACCGTCTGCGCCGAGCGGGTGGCAGTATTGATAGTGTCAAGTAGTCTTGACATTTGCGGTAGGCTGCATTCCAACTCTCATTATCATCAGCTTTCCA
>JAKLPW010000129.1 GCA_022013675.1 Anaerolineae bacterium
CACAGATTGCTAACCACAGATATCACAGTTTTAATCCGTGAAATCTGTGCAATCTGTGGTTCGTGAAATCTGTGGTTCCAGTACTGCTTCCCAACCACAGATTACACAGATTACACAGATAGCACAGGTTTAATCCGTGAAATCTGTGCAATCTGTGGTTCCAGAACTGCTACGGGCCGGAGGGGACCTGGACGGGTGGGCGAGAAAAGGCCCCCGCAGCGATCTGCCGCAAGGTGGCTGAAGTAGAGGATAGTGGCACGGTTGAGGTGTGGGGCGACGGGACGGCCATTCGTTCCTATACCTACGTGAGCGATATGGTGGACGGTATCTATATGCTGATGCAATCTGACCCTTCGGCATGCTCAGGGCACCGCCTGGAAGGGGCAGTGAACATTGGCTGCCCGCAATACGTGACGTTGGATTAGTTGGTGGCGACGGTAGCGGAGGTGTTGGGAAAAGAGATTCATATTGAGCACATAGATGGCCCGGTGGGGATGCAGTCGAGAATTTTTAGTAATACGCGGATTTACTCTTTGGGGTGGGAGGTAAAAGTGTTCCTCAAGGAGGGAACTGAGCGCACGTATCCTTGGATTGAGGCGCAGGTTAAGGCGGAAAGAGAAACCAGGTGAACCAAGATGATACTAGATGTGGGACAGGAGGGGAGGGGAAGATTATGAGGTTACAAACGGTGCGTGCTGTCTATAAAGACGGGGCACTGGTCTTTGTTGAGCCAAGGCTAGCTCCCAGGGATGGAATGGAAGTCGTGGTCACCTTCGTTGAGGAATTTCGGAAGGATGCAGTGCCCAAGGTGGACCCGCTCCAGGCCCTGCGAGGTCGGGGGAAAGGCGAAAGACTGGTTGAGAGATTGTTGCAATCCCGACGAGAGGATCAAGAACGAGATGAACAAAGCCGCATACTTCTATGTGCTTGATACCTCTGCTTGGTTCACCCTGATTGAGGATGAAGAGGGCGCCGACACAGTGCAAAGCATTCTAGAAAAGGCCAGGACGGGCGACGTGGTTGTGTTGGTCTCGTTTATGAGCTTTATGGAGGTGTATTACGTCACGCTTCAGGAGCGTGACGAGAATGAGGCACAGGAACGGGTAGACCTGATGGCGATATTGCCGGTGCTTCGCGTTGAGTCAAGCAGAGCGCTGGGTATCTTGGCAGCTGAGCTGAAGGCCGCTCACCGTCTTTCGGTAGCCGATGCCTGGATAGCCGCTCTGGCAAAGGACCGGGGCGCCACGTTGGTTCATAAGGATCCCGAGTTTGAGCAGGTTGAGGCAGTCGTTGATGTCCAGAAATTGCCCTACAAGTCAGCGGCCGCGTGATGGATGAGGGCGAGTTAGGCAGAAGTGAGACAGAACCGGCGTGGTTGGAACTGAGGAGCCGGGGAATACGGGAGCAGAGGGGCAGAGGTACAGCGCGGCGGGTGGGAGAAGGCCCCGGGCACCATCTGCGCTTAGTCCTGTGTCCAGGCACAGGGCCACGAGGTTACGGAAGCCAAGGAAGGACAGTGTCACAATCCAGGCACAGGGCAATGGAACGGTGATCCCTGCCTATACATGCGTGGATGATTTGGTGGAAAGCGCCTATCTGCTGGCGCAACCCGACCTGGAAGGAGCGGTGAAAATTGGGTGCCCGCAATACGTGACTGTGGATGAATTGGTGGCGACGGTGGCCGAGGTGGCGGGGAAGAGGATCAACAGCAAGCATATTGATGGCCCGGTGGGGGTGCACTCGCGGAACCCTTCGACAGAGTTTATCCTGAGCGAAGCCGAAGGGCTCAGGACAAGGCTCAAACGCTTGACCGAGGTATGCGCCGCGCTGGAGGACCCTTCGACAGGGCTCAGGGCAGGGGCCGGGGTGGAGGACGAGAATTGTCGATTGGCGAGGACGCCTTTCGAGGAGGGACTGCGACAGATGATCGAGGGGTACAGGTCATTGTTGCCGCCCTTCGCCAAGGGTCAGGAGAGTCAACGCGAGACGCGTACATGTTCACGACGGTAAGTGCAAGGAGAGTGACGAATGGCGACCACTGTCAAAGAAATGACAAAACAGGCGCTAGATGAACTGCCCGAAGAGGAAGCAGCGGAAGTGCTGGACTTTATCAGTTACTTGCGCTGGCGGCGGCAGGAAGTATGTCAGTCGTGGTTCTGGACCGAGGAGTGGCAGACTCGCTACCGAGAGGCAAAAGCAGACCTGGCAGAAGGACGCTTCCGTGACTTTGATGATATTGAGGAACTGCTTGACGAATTGAAAAGCCGGCCAGAGACGTCAGAATGAGGATCCGACGCACCGACCGCTTCAAGAAAGATTATCAGAAGCTGCCAGCGGACATTCAGCAGCGAGTGGATGAGAAACTACGGTTTCTACTGCGCGATCCACGTTATCCATCGCTACGCGTGCACAAGCTGGGGGGCATGGAGGGGCTGTGGGAATTCAGCGTGACGATGAATTATCGGGTGATTTTCGAGATTGAGGGTGAGTACTACGTGCTGCTCGGCGTTGGCCCCCACCGTATTGTAGACCGGATCTAAGAAGCATTCATATGACGAAACACGTTCTCATCACCGCCGTCACTGGCTTTACCCTTATGCTCCTCGCCGCCTGCGCCCCGCCAGCCGCGGCCAACCCGCCGACGAACCAACCTGCCGACTTGCCACTTGCCCACTTGCAGGAGGCTGCTGCCTGGTACGACCGCTACCTTACCCTCGCTTCCGATGACCTCGTGGGCCTCAGGCAGCTGTTGTCGTATTGGACGATGCGCTTGCCTGAAGCGCTTGCCCGACAAATGGCCGAGACGCTGGGTTTGCACTTTACCGGTACGTTAGGACTTCTGTTGGATGCGAAGCGGGTTGAGCTGATCGCAGAAGTGCGCCCGTGGTTGAATCAATTGAACGCTTTGCAGTTTCGCTTGGCGCCGCATGCTTACGAAGTCATCTTGCGTCTGGCTGGTGAAGCGGAATAGGGCATCTATCCGTTAGTGCAGTCCGACCATTCGACAGAGTTTATCCTGGGCAGCTAGGTCCTGAGCGTAGTCGAAGGAGTCGACAGGCTCGGGACAGGTTCCACGAATTGACACGAAGAAAGAGAACCAGTACAATGCGCGGAGTTCGTGGCAAGGATAGGAAGAGGGTGTTTTGAAAAGAGCATTAGTCTGTGGGGCAGGCGGCTTCATAGGTGGCCATCTGGTGA
>JAKLPW010000130.1 GCA_022013675.1 Anaerolineae bacterium
GGGGCGGTGTTCATGATCGGGATCATCACTGTCCTGCTCAAGACGCTGAGTCTGGGCGGCATCGTAATCGGGCCTGTCGTAGCTATCCTCGCCGAGGCTCTGTTGATCGAGCTGACGCTCACGCTAGCGCAACAGCCCATCCGGCGACACTTCGTCCTGGCCGGGAGTCTGGCGGTGAGCTGGAACTTCTTCCACAAGTTCATCATGATGCGCATCCTGTACGGTAGGGGGATCGAGCAGGTCTACGTGAAGATGGTCGTAGATGGCAGCAAGGTCCTTGGCATCGACGTGAACTATGGATTGCTGGTCATCGGATTGCTGTTTCTGATGCGGGTGGCCGTCGGGGCGGTGGCCGGTTGGCTGGCCTGGGACCTGGGTGGCGCGGTTCGGCGACGGTTGCCCGGGGAGGTGGGATGAGACGGACCGCTCGCTGGCTGGGGCCCGGGAGCTATCTGGTTTTCCTGGCCTGGGCCTTGCTCTTGATCGCCATGCTTCCGGACAGGCCGCTTGCACTCCTGCTGGCAGTTTTGCTCGTTTTTGGCTTGCTAGATGGGGGGCGAGGACTGGCTCCCCTGACAAAGGTCCGCTTCTGGATTTTGATCCTCTCCATAGTGGGGATAAGCTCCTCTGTTCTTGGAGAGACGGACCTGGCATGGGGCTGGCTGACCTTGTCACGCGAGGGGTTTGAGATAGGGTTGCGGATGGCCCTGAGGGCCGTCTGCCTGAGCCTGGCCTTCAGTGTGAGCGTCGGGAGGCTCTCCGCGTCGGAGATGGCTCGCCTGTTCGAGAGTGCTCGGCTGAAGGGGCTGGGGTTTTCCCTGGGGGTGGCATTGAATCTCTTGCCCGTCTTGACGGAGACCATCGAGACAGCCTATCACACCCTACGTCTTCGAGGTGGATTTCGTCGTCCCTGGCTGACGCTGAGGCTCTTTCTGGTGACAGTCATTTCCAACGCCCTGCGCTACGGAGATGACGTGGTCAAGGCAGCCTCAGCGCGGGGCTTCGATCCTGCGATGCAGAGGGGGGAGGCAGTCATCTTTCGGCGCGCAGACGGAGCCTTCGCTCTGGGGCTCCTGGGCCTGGGGGGGCTTCTGCTCTTTTGGCCTCTGTAGCGACCTGGATGGAGAGGGCAATCGGCGGCCTGGGATGGCCAGGCGGGCACCAGGCGTTGGTGGGCCGTCGGGTCACGGATCCGGCTTGAGCAGAGGGCAGGCAATCGGCTTTTGCCTTCTACTACGTTTTCCCCAAGAAGAGCGGTTGACTTGTGATGGAAGCGTGGTTATAATGGAACCATGCAGGATCCCCAAAGTGGACAAGGGGAGACCTTGTGACTGCAGGGGTACAGACCTGGTGTGGAGATGAGGGCGATTAGCTGCCGAAGACGAGCGGAGGGTTCGCTGGTCAAGGACTGAGGCGAAACGTCGGTTTGATGGAGGTGAGGCAATGAGACAAGTGATTGTATACCCGGGCGAGGACGGCTACTGGGTGGTTGAGTGTCCCACGTTGCCTGGATGCATCAGCCAGGGCAAGACCAGGGAAGAGGCTATCCAGAACATCCGCGAGGCCATTGACGCGTACATCGCCGCGCTCGAAGAGGGTGGGCTGCCGGTTCCCGAGGAGCGATTTGAGCTTCCTACAGTGGCCGTATGAGCAGACTGCCAGTGATCTCAGGGTGTGAGTGTATTCGGGCGTTTGAGCGAGTAGCCTTCTTGTCTCGCACAGGCAACTCACTGAAGAGGTGAGAGAGGCCCATCTCCATAAGGTGGTTCCCACGGGCCTGGTTTCAGATAAGAGCCAGAGAAAAGATCATATACATCGACCCCGCTTACCTGAAGACCTGCTTCGCCGACTACCCCAAGAGAATTGAGTTCACTACGTGGCCAGACCCGATTGACGGATTGCCAGAGGAGCTGGAGGGAGTTGATGTAGTACTGGTAACCCATCATCATGCTGATCACTGCAAGTCAGTAACGATAGATAGGGTCTCTCGCTCAGACACTGTGGTGATTGCTCCCAAGCGCTGTGTGAAGAAGTTGGCCAAGGGCATTAGAGTGACTGACAACCTTTGCATGCACCCTCGTGGCGGGCATGGTTGCGAGGGACGGCGGATTGTGATACAATAGATGCAAGGGGTTGAGACAACTTCATTAACACTACCGTCCCAATGGTCAAGGCTTCGCGGGGTCTCGCCCACCGGCAAGGCCATGGCCAGGTTGCTCATGCACCCCGGCAGGAGAAGCATAGCACGGATTCCCGCCGAGGGCGAGTCACGCTGGCGGGATTTTAGTTAGTGCCGAAAACGTTAGCCGCAACGGTGTGTCCAGGGAAGGAGACAAATGATGGCTATTCATGATGTGACTATCGCCAAGATTCAACAACTACCCGAGTCCTTGGTCCAGGAGGTAAGTGATTTCGTGGACTTCCTGTTGATGCGGCGTGATGGCGCACGTTGGCAGTTGTGGACACACTTCGCCGAAGCCTTAGAACTTGCCGAATCGGACTTCACCGGCTACTTGACCAACCTGAAAGACTACGAGAATCGTCTGGCACGCGGAGAAATCCAATGGTAACGATCCGCCGCGGAGACGTGGTTCTGTGTGACTTGAATCCGGTAGTCGGTACAGAACAAGCCGGAGTACGGCCGGTGGTCATTCTGCAAATCGATCGCGCTAATGCAGTGAGCCCCCATACGATCGTTGTGCCCTTTACGACAAGGATTCGACGGGCTCTTTTACCTTCGCACGCCTTCGGTCCCGCAGGAGCCGGTGGCTTGAGTCAGGATTCTGTAACCCTTTGTGAACAGATTCGGGTGATAGATAAACGTAGGATCATCAAAGTTCTCGGTCACTTGGACGAGCCTCATCTCGAAGAAATAGCAAAGGCTCTCCGCACGATTTTGGGATTGCAAAGGGCTCAGCACAGCGGCTAACGCGGCGTAAGCGGCTGACGCCTAGAATGCTTCGCGACGTCGCGCCCGCATGTCTGTACACCGATGACCGTTCGTCAATTCTCACCCATTTTGAGGAAGGCGGCAACCGAATCTATGATAAGAACGCACACAGAAAAACCAGGGGAGTGAGGTTGACCCCTTTGCCGGATGCTGACCAGTCAACTAACGGTCATGGCCACCTGCAGTGCGCGGTCGGCAGTAGCAACTGCCGCAAGAAGCTGATTATGAAAGACCGAGCTAATCCTCCTTGATGCACGGTAGCGCGGTTGCGGATGGCGACGTGCCAGCCGATTGGAACGTCATGAAACGTACCATGCAACTCGTAAGGATCAAGGCCAGCAGGCCGCCGACGAGCAACGCCTGCACCTTGGTGCTCACGCGTAGCCGTTTCGTTAGTCAGCCTGTGGCCTGGGCGTGGAACAACACGAGCAGCAGACAGGTCGTGACTTCGATCGCTGGACAGGTTACGAACATCCCGCTTTTCGGACAGCCCTGCTCCCAGCATGTGCCTCTCACTCAGCTATGAAAGCACTTGTCCACTCCGGTCGAGGCGGAAGGCTGCCTTGGTCCAGGAGGTAAGTGATTTCGTGGACTTCCTGTTGATGCGGCGTGATGGCGCA
>JAKLPW010000131.1 GCA_022013675.1 Anaerolineae bacterium
CTTTACGCCTCAGCAGTTCGATAACCCCGCTAACCCGGAGGCGCACAGACACACGACAGCCCAGGAGATCTTGACGCAGGCCGCTGGTCCCATTGATGCCTTCGTGGCCGGTGTGGGCACGGGCGGCACCCTTACCGGTGTTGGTGAGGTTCTCAAAGAAATGTATCCAGGTATTCTGGTAGTTGCCGTGGAACCGGCGGGTTCTCCGGTGCTATCCGGTGGCCGACCTGGGACTCACAAGATACAAGGCATAGGGGCAGACTTTGTGCCCAGTGTGCTTAAACGGGATGTCATAGATGAAGTGTTGCCCGTCGCGGATGATGACGCCATGGAGATGGCGCGTCGTTTGGCCCGCGAAGAGGGGCTGTTGGTTGGCATCTCATCTGGGGCAGCGACCCATGCTGCGGCGGAGATAGCAGCCCGACTGGGGCGTGGCAAGACGGTGGTCACGATCTTGCCGGATACCGGAGAGAGATACCTGAGTACAGAACTCTACTCACAAAGCTTGCGAGAGGAGCGTCATGGAAAAGCCTGAGTGCAGCATCTATATGGATCATGCCTCCACTACAGCCGTTGACCCAAGGGTGGTTGATGCCATGCTGCCATATTTCACCCGGAAGTATGGCAATTCTTCCAGCATACACTCCGTGGGCCGAGAGGCTGCTGGTGGACTGGAGGAGGCCCGTCGTACGGTTGCGGACATCTTGGGGGCCGAGCCTGAGGAGATCGTTTTCACCGGTTGCGGATCCGAGAGCGACAACTTGGCCATCCGTGGAGTGGCTTTCGCCAGCAGAGGCAGTGGGAATCATATCATTACATCTCCCATCGAGCATCACGCCGTCGGACACACTTGCGTGCAATTGGAGAAAGAGTTTGGGTTTGAGGTCACCTACCTGCCAGTGGATCGCTATGGCGTCGTGGATCCAGAGGATGTCGCCCGAACCATCACCGACCGTACGGTGCTCATCAGTATCATGTACGCCAACAACGAAGTTGGCACCATCGAGCCCGTCGCCGAAATCGCGCGGATCGCACGCTCCAGAGGTATCCCCTTTCATACCGATGCGGTGCAGGCCGGTGGTGCTCTGGACCTGGACGTGAGAAGGCTGGGGGTGGACCTTCTCTCCCTGTCGGCGCACAAGTTCTATGGTCCGAAGGGCGTCGGCGTTCTCTATGTGCGGCAGGGGACCTCGCTGATGCCTGTGCAGACGGGAGGGGGACATGAGCGCAATCGGCGGGCAGGCACGGAGAACGTGCCATACGCGGTTGGATTGGCCACTGCATTGAGGCTGGCCCAGAAGCATCGCACGGAAAAGAACCAGCGCTTGGCTGCTCTGCGCGACAGGCTTGTCGAGGGAGTGCTCTCCACGATTCCCGATACCGAACTCACCGGGCATCCTACCGAGCGCTTGCCCAACAATGCCAGTTTCGTGTTCGAGGGGGTCGAGGGAGAATCGATTGTGCTGGGACTGGATCTCGCGGGCGTGGCGGCCAGTAGTGGGTCAGCCTGTACCACTGGGGAGGAGCGCGCCTCACAGGTTCTCACCTCCATGGGGATTCCTCCTGAGATCGCTCACGGCAGTCTACGGCTGACGTTGGGAAGTGAGAACTCGGAGGAGGATGTAGACTACGTGCTTTCCGTGCTGCCTGGCATCATTGAGCGTCTGCGGCGAATGTCGCCTCTGTATCAGGTCGCATAGGCGAGGACTCCGTTCTCGCTGGGCCGGTACGGAACTATGCCGAACGTGTGTTCAGAGTGATACTTGCAGGGTATCCAGTTGAATTATCGCGGATATATGATCATTCTTGTGGTGTGGAGTGGATTTTTAGGAGGATTTCGTGTATACTGAGGTTGTAATGGATCACTTCCAGAACCCACGCAACGTGGGCATTATTGAGGATGCCGACGGCGTGGGCAAAGTGGGAAGCCCAGTTTGTGGCGATCTGATGGAGTACTACATCAAGGTCGAGGATGGCCGCATTGTCGAGATCAAGTTCCGCACCTTTGGCTGTGGAGCGGCTGTGGCCAGTGCCTCCGTGGGCACGGAAATCGCCCAGGGGATGACTCTAGAAGAGGCCATGGAGCTTACCGATCTGCAGGTCGTCCAGGCTTTGGGTGGGCTACCGGAAGTGAAGACGCATTGCTCCAACCTGGCTGCAACCACCCTGCACGCGGCCATTGAGGATTATCTTAGCAAGCATCCGGAAGTGAAACTCGAGACAGAAGAGAGAGAAGTGTCGCTTCGAACTGGGTAATCCCCCTTGCAGCCGGCTGCCCTGGTGGCCTGTTCAGGGGTGTGAAGCGTTTGCCTGAAAGGAGACCGTGCCATGCCTATGATGTTGAGGGACTATCCACGCCCTGTGGATGACAACGGCTGGGGATTCCACGATAGCGCGGGCTATCATAAGAAGCCCGGTGATGTTCCAGGCTATGCAGAGTATCTCTACGAAAAACTGGGGACACGCTGGTTCAAGGCGCTGGTCGGCGGTCGAAACAAGACCGACATGGTCAGCACCTTTTCTGCTCAGGGCATTGAGGTGATTGTCCGTTTCTGGTCTCTCAAACCTCATCCCCACTATGTGGTGTCTGAGGGGGATGTGAGAGCCTACGTAGACGCCGGGGCTCATTACTTCGAGTGGGGCAATGAGCCCAACCTGGGAACGGAGTGGGATTCCAACGAATGGGCCTCCGGCGATGTGGTTGCCAAGATCTGTCAGCAGTTCCTGCGCAATGCCGAGGTGATCAAAGCCGCCGGGGGCATACCTTGTCTGCCCGCCCCTACTCCCGGGGGTGACTATGCTCATCGGACCTTCTATCGCGAGGCCTTCGAGTGGTTTCACGCCAATGATCACATCTCTGACCTGGACGATTGCGCTGTGGCCATTCATAATCGTCCCCTCAATCATCCCCTCGACTACGTAGATGACAGCGGGTGCCACTTCCTGGACTACGAGTGGATTGACGCCCTGGTAAACCAGCACGTTGGGCGCAGCCTTCCCCTGTTGGCCACGGAGGCCGGCTATGAGCCCGGGTGGTGGCAGGATCCGCGCTATCCCCGCATTGACCTGCAGAAGCACTCTCTTTACAACGTGGAAATCTTGCGTTCTTTTGGACCCTACGGGCTCTATCGGTGGAACGACCCTTTATTCTGCCAGTGCATGTGGATCGTAGACAACTTCGGGCATTCTCCCTTTGGCTTCGCCGCCTGGCATAACAATGCCAACCATGGCAATAAGCATCTCCCGGTTGTAGATGCGCTGCAGGCAGAGTGGAGTACCCGACCCTTCGTACGGACCTTCTGCTGGGATAGGCCTACGGATTTCAGCGGAGCTGTGTGGCGGGGATCCCCTAACCTCTCCATGCGGTCCGAAGGAACCGTTCCAAGCCTGGTGGTACTGCATGCCAGCGGTGAGGACTTCCAGTCGGCTCTGCGGAGGCTTCGTAGCCCAGATAGCGGATGGTCCGTGCATTATCTCATCTCTCGCAGTGGCAAGATCTATCAGCTCGTGCGGGAAGCGCAGGCCGCCTGGCACGTTGGAGGCGGGGAGTGGAACGGTAGGCCTGAAGTGGACGATTTCTCGATTGGCGTGATGCTGGTCAACCTGAATGACGGGCAGGAACCTTACCCGAACGCTCAGATTGAGAGTGCGGTCTCTTTGACACGCTATCTAGTCGATCTCTATGGTATTCCGGCGGAAGATATCGCCACTCGCGCCATGGTCAAGGGGCAACCCGGGCCGGATCCAGTAGATCTGGATATCTTAACGTTCCGGGCTCAGGTTTTCGAGCTTGATCAGGAGCCGGATGATGAGACCATACGAGAAAGCGCCTGGGGGGCCAGTGGCATCGCCTATGATCCTCTGTCGCCCTTCGTCCTCTATGCCCGGGAGCACAGACTGGGCCACCCAGAGACCACGGAGTTCGACTTCGTGGAAGAAGGGATAGTATACCGTGGACAGGGATTCAGCGGGGCGATCATTTCTTACCCGGAAAGCCAGCCCAATCAGATCAGCGAGATCCGATGGTAAGCCCGTACCTTGAAGTCGAGGAGGCAACGATATGTCACTCTACGAGCCGGAGATAATCTGTGAGACTAGTGCCGCGGCTGGCGACCCCGAGATCACGCGTCGTCGGAGGGCAGCGTATACACCCGGGGTCAGCACGGAGCTCAGGTACGAGGACAAGTACGACCTGGATTTCTTCCAGTCGGAGCGCGGAGGGCACGACGTTCGCTATATCGTGCTGCACGATACAGAGGGACCCACACAGGCAGCCATTAGCTGGTGGACGAACCCCGAGAATCCCTATCAATCTAGCGCACACGATTTGATTGACAAGAGAGGGGTGATCTGGCGCTGTGTTCCCTATGACAAGGCCGCCCACCACGTGGGATATAGTCACATCCCGGGATTCAACGAGTTCAACGCGGAAGATGATCGCTGGAAACCTAATGCAAACCTGTCTACCATAGGGATTGAACTGGAATACCCTCGTTGGCCAGACAGCCCACCCTACCCGGGCGCACAGTTACAGAGTGTGGTGGAGCACGTTCGTTCGCTGGTGTTGCAGTTTGGTGTTACCAGGGATCGGATCTTCCGCCACGCAGACATAGATACGAATGGAAAGACCGATCCTCGCAACTTCCAGTGGGATTGGTTCTTGGATCAGGTCTTCTCGGAGGTGGAGCACATGTTGGACGAGACTGCACGCCATGCTGCCTGGAACTCCAGTGGAATACCATACAACCCGGAGGCGGCCTTCTCTAGGTATGCTCGTCTGCACGATCTGGGCAAACCGGAGACACAGGAGTTTGATTTCGGCTTCCAGGGACGAGAGTATCGCGGCCAGGGTTTCAGCAAAGCGATCGTTTACTGCGAGGTGGGGTACTGGGACGCTATAAAGGAGCTGAGCTGGTAAGGCCAAGTTCTGAGCCACGCTCTCAAATAACGAGGGAGCGGGTCGCAGTCGCCATGAGTGGCGGCGTGGATAGTTCCGTCGCCGCAGCCCTACTGGTAGAGCAGGGGTATGACGTCATCGGCGTCATGATGCGCCTATGGTCTGAGGACGGTCAGGCCGAGGGAGCCCCGGATCGCGGCTATCTCCCGGCAGCAACAGAGGATGCCCAGCGTGTCTCTCATTCGTTGGGTATTCCGTTCTACGTACTGGACTATGAGACTCCTTTCCGTGAGCGTGTCGTGGAGTACTTCCTGGACGAATATACTCGTGGGCGCACCCCCAACCCCTGCCTGGCGTGCAATCGCTACATCAAGTTCGGCCTGCTCTTGGAACAGGCTCTAGCTCTCGATGCTGACTATCTAGCCACTGGGCACTACGCGCGGGTTCGGTCGGCTGATAGCGAGTACCAGCTCTGGCGAGGTGTGGATCGAGGCAAAGATCAGTCCTATTTCCTATACATGCTAGGGCAGGAACAGTTGCGCCAAGTGCTGCTGCCGCTGGGCGATTATACGAAGGAACAGGTGCGCAGCATGGCGCGGGAGCGCAATCTGCCCGTGAGAGACAAAGCCGAGAGTCAGGATCTGTGCTTCATTGCCGATAGAGACTATCACCACTTCCTGAGGCAGCGAGTGCCAGAGGCTGTGGTTCCAGGGCCTATCGTGGACACCAGCGGAAAAGTGTTGGGCGAGCATCATGGCTTGCCCTTCTACACGATTGGACAGAGGAAGGGTCTGGGAATTTCGGCGGCAGCGCCTCTATACGTTCTTCATCTGGATGTGGAGCGTAATGTCCTGGTGGTGGGAACCTCCGCCGAATTAGGGCGTCGGAACCTGGTAGCTAGCAACGTTACTTTCGTGTCAGGACGTTATCCTGATGCTGCCTGTCGGGTTGCCTTGCGGGTCAGTGCCAAGATCCGCTATCGATCCCGCATGAGGAGGGCCACAGTCACTCCTCTGCCCGACAGGCAAGTTGAGGTGATCTTTGACAGGCCGTTAAGGGATATTACGCCCGGGCAGGCAGTCGTCTTCTATCGAGGAGATGTCGTGCTGGGGGGTGGGATTATTGCTGAGTAACCGTCAGCGAGTAGCTATCAGCGCTCAGTTTGCATGGAAGGATAGTGCCGTCTAATGGACATTCTCAAATCACCACCGTTGGCTCTTTCCCTCGTTTTGGCCAGCCTTTACGCGGGCCTGTTTCACTTGATCTGGGGACAATTATGGGGGGAGTTCTTGCTCTATTGGATCACGGCCATCATCGGGTTCGGATTGGGGCAGGCGATAGGGAATGTGATTGGGTTGAACGTTCTGATGGTGGGGGAAGTGCACCTCTTGGAGGCCTCCCTGGTCTGCTGGGCGGCGCTGTATGTTGCCAAGTGGCTGAAAGTGTGATATAATTGATTCGCGCGGGCAAGGAGGGAACGTAATGGTGGCTACGGTTAGGGATGTTGCCATTATTCTGCTGGCAGTGGAATCGCTGATAATCGGCGTTCTCTTGAGCGTGTTGCTCTGGCAACTGAGAAACCTGAGTCGCATGCTCGAGGAGGAAGTCAAACCGTTGCTTGACTCTGCCAACGAGACTGTGGGCACTGTTCGAGGTACCAGCACTTTCCTGAGTGAGACCGTGGTGTCGCCGGTGGTTCGGATTATCAGCACGGTTACCGGGCTGCGACGAGGTCTCGGAGTCTTGAGTGGAATACGGCGTCGTGACGAGGAGACTGAGTCATAGGCTTGTGAAGGTACTGTCCTAGAGGGCAGTTTTGAAGGAAGAACGAAGGAGGAGACGAGATGGGTAGAGACAGTGGAGCGGCAGATTTCCTGGCAGGATTCGTCATCGGCGGCCTCGTGGGCGCTGCGGTTGGTCTGATGTTCGCCCCCCAGGCGGGAGAGGAGACCCGTACTCAGCTTCGCGAGAAGAGTATCGAGTTGAGAGAAGTTGTGGATGATCTCTCTGCCGAGGCCCGCAAAAAAGCCGAAAAACTTCAGGAGGCAGCAGGCGTTTCCGTAAGCGAGCAACTGGGGAAGGGGCAGGAACTGCTTCAAGTCCAGAAGTCCCGCGTTCAGGAGGCTATCGAGGCAGGCAAGGAAGCTGCTACAAAGAAGAAAGAAGAACTCCTGAGCAAGCTGGAGGCATCGAAGGGCAAGGAAGAACCAGTCGCTGAGGCATGACAGATCCGGGTCACAGTCAACTTGCGATATGGAGTGACTAGCTGATAGGCGAGGAGCCTGGGTTGGCCTTGCCTTTTATTCTGTTTGTGCTTCGCAATCTCCAGTGAAGAACCTGGTCAGAGGTCTCTGCAACTCCCTGATAGCGTGTGGTAGCTCCGTCAGCAAATCCCCGGCCACCATGCCTGCTTCTCCCATTTCTGCGCGTACCCGCTGGCCTGCCAGCCCGTGAACATAGGCACCTGCTACGGCGGCGCCATAGGGAGACAACCCCTGAGCCAGGAGTCCCACCACGGAGCCAGCCAACACATCCCCCGTTCCTGCCGAGGCCAGTCCCGGATTGGCAAAGGGGTTGATCGTCACCTGACCGCCAGGTTCGGCGATGACGGTGTAGGCGCCCTTTAGCACCACGATCTGATCCCACTCTCGGGCTGCTTCTCGTGCCATCTCTATGCGATCCGATTCGACCTCCACGATGGAACAGCCCAGCAGTCTACTCATTTCCCCTGGGTGTGGCGTCAGTATACTTTCCCTTCTAAGCCGCTTCCACCACCCCGGGGTGTCGGCCAGGGCATTGCACCCATCTGCGTCAATGACCAGCGGGGGCAGCTCCGTCTCCTCGATTGTCTCCTCCCTGCTTCCCACGAAGCCGAGATGAGCCCTTGAGGAGGTCTCTTGGGCCAGCAGACGGACGATAAATTGAGCCGTTTTTGGATCTCGTCCCAGCCCAGACCCCAGCAGCAGCGCCGTGTAGTTGGGAATGTGCTCGCGCAGCACTTTGCTCGCCTCAGGGACCACACCCCCCAGGTAATGGGGAAGCAGCAGAAAAGTAACCTCCGTAAGCTTACTGGCCAGGATGGGATGCAGGCTTTCGGCCAGAGCCAGCGTCACCAGGCCAGCGCCTACGCGAGCGGCGGCGGCGCTGGCTAGATACGCTGCTCCGGTGTAGTTTGCCGATCCTGCCACCACCAGCGCTTTTCCGAAGGTGCCCTTGTGAGCCGCTTTGGGGCGCGGTGGCAAGATCTCCCGGAGGAGTTCTGGTGTGGCCAGGCGGACGGAGACATCATCGGCCAGGCCAGCGGGGATACCGATGTCTGCCACGACTAACTCTCCGAGATGCGCCGCTCCTGGGAAAAGGAACTGTCCGCGTTTAGGATATCCGAAGGTAACGGTAAGATCAGCATCGGGGGTGAGGGGATCGGCTGTGCCTGTATCGCAGTTCAGGCCCGTAGGAACATCAACGGCCACGATCAGGGGGAGGTGGCAGATATCTCCAACGGTCATCTCCGATATGCGCCGTCGAGCCTGCCTCTTGACGACGACAGCCCGGCGAAGGGTGACTTGCTCCTTGAGAGTCCGCAATGTCTCCTGCAGGCTGCCACCGATGGGCCTCGAAACGCCTGTTCCCAGTAGTGCGTCTACTATGACGTCGGCTTCGTGGATCAGCCGGCGCAGGTCTCCCAGCGACTGGTCCACTGTTTGCCAGAGGATGGGCACACTACGCTCTTGCACCAGGCGGAAGTTCGTGTCTTCCTGGACGTTGCGTTTCCAGATGTAGAAGGTCACTCTGGCCCCGGCGTCGTGCAGGTACCTCCCGGCTACCAGACCATCGCCGCCATTGTTGCCTGGGCCGACGAGAATCAGGACGTGTCGGTCTTGCACTATTGTGAGTTCTATGATGGCCTCAGCGATCGCTCTTCCCGCATTCTCCATCATTTCCGTGTAGGAATGGCCAACTCTGTCGGCTGCTTGCTCGATGCGTTGCATCTCTTCGATGGTTACGATTTTCATGCGCGCTCCGCCTCCCGTGTCCTACAGTATGGTTCTCTTCTGCCATTGTACGCCGGGCGAAAGGCGATGTCAAAGCCGCCAAGGCAGGTTTCTGGGCCACGATTACCTGGCGACCGCGATAGAGACTGGACCTGGTGCTGCAAGAATGGCTCTTGCCTGGGCGAAACCGTCTCCAATGGGGCTGTGGGGACGTTTCTAACCAATTGTATACCTTCTGTTAACCTTCTGTTAACCTCCTGTATACCTTCGTGGTGTAGAATTAGAGTGACACAGGTGGCACTCACGGGGAGTGGTGCCATCAGAGATGGATTCTTGTCTTCAACAAGGGGGAGGAAGGAAAATGTATCGAAGTCTGCGCGTATCGCTGGGAGTTGGGATGCTGACCACGTTGCTGCTGATTCTCCTTTCGGGTTTCTGGGTGGGATCTAGCGATGATTTCGTAGGCATCAGCATAGGCTTTGCATGGGGGCTGGTGGCGGCCTATAGTGTAGATGCTCTCAAGAGAAGGCAGGCCAGCGGGTAAGGCTAACTGCATACCGATACGGGAAGGGAAGCTCTGATTGCGGCCCGAGGTTTTGTGTTGACAAAGCCTCGGGCCGTGTTATAATTCCTGGCAGTGCACCTACACTATTCATCGGTTGTATTATGCGCTCGAAGAGGAGGGTACTCATGAAACTGGACTACAAGAAGACATTTCTATTGGGCTTTGGTTTCTTTGGTGTGAGCGTCGTCTGGTCCATCTACAACTCCTTCATCCCCATTTTCCTGAGGGAATATGCTCTGCCCTGGTGGCTCGTCGGTTTCGTGATGACCTTCGACAACATCGCCGGTATCATCATCCAGCCGTACGTGGGACAATTGAGCGATCACACCCGGACCCGCTTCGGTCGAAGAATGCCATACATCATGATCGGCGCACCGATTGCGGCCGTGGCGTTCGTATTGGTTCCTTTGATTCACACCACTCTGCCCCACATCGGGAGCACGCTCGGGATCATGACCTTTGTGATCGTAATTATGAACATCGGCATGGCCATCTTCCGCACGCCGGTGGTAGCGCTCATGCCCGACATCACTCCCTCCGCCCTGCGCAGCAAGGCGAACGGCATCATCAATCTGATGGGTGGACTTGGCACAGCCATCGCCTTCCTCATCGGAGGCATGCTCTATAGCATGAACCAGGGCATGCCTTTCTTTACTATGGCGATTTTGATGGTGTTGGCCGAGATACTGGTGATCAGTATCATCCGCGAGCCGGAAGAGTTCACAGCATCCGCAGGAGAGAAAGTGAAACCACCCAGCTTCGTGGCTTCGCTTCGCGATACCGTGCGTACAGTGGTGGATATTGCGAGGGCGGAGGAGAAGAGCACGCTCTTCATCTGCCTGGCCATCTTCTCGTGGTTCATGGGCTACAATGCGATCGAGACCTTCTGGACGTCCTATGGCAAGGATGTCCTCTTTGCTTCTCAGATTGCCAGTGGTACGATTACCGCGAATCAGGCGGTATCGAAATCGACCACCCTGCTCTCGATCGTGCCGATAGTATTCCTGTTGATGTCCATTCCATCGGGATTCATCGCCACCCGATTTGGACGCAAGCGTACGATCATAACCGGCCTGCTCATGTTGGCTGTGTTCTGGTTGGGTGTCTATTTTATCCACAGCATGGCTTTTGTCTACGTTGCGTTGTTTTTCTCTGGCGTCGGGTGGGCCTTGATCAACATCAACTCCTTGCCTATCGTGGTGGACTTGGCGTCTGCGGCGAAGATAGGGTCGTACACCGGCCTGTACTACTTCTTTTCCATGCTGGCTGCTACCCTTTCGCCGCCCATCGTGGGCCGGCTCATGGACGGTTTTGGTCTTTCGGTCATGTTCATTTTCACTCCGGCTTTCATGCTGCTGGCCGTGCTCTTCATGCTGGGAGTGAAGAGAAGCGAGCCCGTCCCCGAGGTGCCTCGGGGGAAACTGGCGATGGTCGGGGAGGCCGATCTCTAGACTGCTCCGCTGCCCAGGCAACGCGCTTGTGCTGAGAAGATGAGAGGAGGTGCTACAGGCACCTCCTCTTTGTTTGTTTAGCGTGCTCCTGAGTTCGTCCCAACAGTTCAGGTGCCAATCAGTGCCCTCCCGTGAAGGATTTGCATCACTTGGCAACATTTCAAGCGAAAAAATGCGGCGACTTGCACTCGAGAACGGGGTTGAAGTACGATGAAGAAGAAGACAATGGCGCAAAACCGTAGGGTTCAGTGGGTCATTGAGAACATGCCTCATGAACCAAACGTCCCCTCTCGACCGGGTGACCACATCGAGGAGATAGACGAGATAGTGAAGAGTGTGCCTGGGTTGAGGGTTTGCTAGGACATAGGCCATTGGTACTGAACCAAGGCAATAGATCCGGCACCTGGAGCCGGCCGTGGACTGGGAGGCGCGGCTCGGCTGCACCAACCATGTGGGGCCAGAGTCACTTCTGTGGCACCAGGGGCGCTGGTGCAGGGGCGCTGGTGGCTCTACTACGGCGCTGCTGATAAGGTGGCGTGCCTGGCGTTTGGCTGAGGCAACCACTCGATGTGCACTAACTCCTCCACGTTCTTGAACTCGGGGTCACCGGTGACCACTGTGGCATCAAACTGCTGGGCCAGGGCCACGGCGAAGGCATCGGCGTAGGAGAGCTGATGATGGGTTTTTACGTGAGCGGCAGCGAAGGCCATAGGCCGATCAATCGGCATCACCTGGATAGGCAGTTCATCCAGGCGGGCTATGACCTTGCGGAGTTCGATTTCTCCCCACCGCCGCTCAACCAAGTAAAGCACCTCTCCGTAATTGATGAGGCTGAGGTGAAGTTGAATTTCGTCCCGCGCAGCAGCCTGGAGCAGCTCTCGCACCTTGGGACCACCTGGCTCATCGCGGAGAAAAGCCATAACTGCAAAAGCATCAAGAACGTAGGATGCGCTCAATTTCCCGCTCCTCCCGCTCGCGTTCCTGGCGATGCTCTTCAACGATTTCCTGGGTTAGGGAAGGCCCGCCAAGGTGTCTGAGCATCCCGTAGGCAGCTTCAATCGGGTCCTCTGGCCCAGGCACGATGGAGAGGAAGTCACCGTAATCAATGAACTGCACCTTAGTGCCTGGCTTGAAGCCGTATTTCTCCCGATATTTCTTGGGTATCACTACCCATCCTTTGGTCGAAACGGTAGCTGTTGCCATACGATTTCTCCTTGAGGTGATACATCTCATTGAAGAGTATACCATAATCGGCTGATTGGGTCAACTTGCAGGGGTATCTGTACAGGGCAATCGCATTTACCCCATTCGCTCGGCATGGATTGCCAAATCCAGGCTTGACTGAGCCTGTGTCCACTGGATCTGACGATCCAGTGGGAGCTGAATAGGGTTCTCGTCATCCCAAAACCGGCCTGATATTCCAAATGCGATTGCCCTGGGTATCTGTATCTCCCTTGGAGAGAACCAGGAGAGCCTTGGCATTAACGGAGGAAGCAGTTGAAATGAGGCTTAGGCGTTACAAGGGCAGTCCCATTCTGAAATCCCGAGGAGATGACTGGGAGTCGGTGGCGACGTTCAACTGCGCCGCCCTCCACAGGGACGGCAGAATCCACGTCCTCTACCGGGCCGTGGGCGATTACGTGCGCTATGCCTCCCATCTGGGCTACGCTGTCTTCGACGAGAAACTGCGCCTGCTGGAGCGGCCCGAGGAGCCCATGTTTGGCCCGGACCTCAGGCTGTGGGAGAAGTCCATCGAAGATGCCAGGTTCACCGAAATCGAAGGCGAAGTTTATGTGACTTATGTGATCACGACCACCCCCTCTCCACCGGGGGCCGTGCGGAGAAGGCTGGGCATCCCAAAGCCAATGCAGGCCGGCACCCGCGTCGCCCTGACCAGAGTGGAAGGCTTTCGCCGCTTTGAGCGCCTGGGCGTCATCACCCCCTACCGCGCCGACGAGCGGGATGTGGTGCTCTTCTCTGAGAAAATCGGCGGAAAATACGCCGCCATCCACCGCCCGCACAACTGGCTCGGCCCCGACTGCCCGGTGGAACAGCCCGGCATGTGGTTCGCCTTCCTCGACGGCCTGCCCGGCAGAATGTACCACCACAAGGTGATCATGGGGCCAGAGCAACTATGGGAGGGCAGGAAAATCGGCGCCGGCCCGCCGGTTAAAACAGACCACGGGTGGCTCCTCATCTACCACGGCGTCGGAGAGGACAAGGTCTATAGGCTGGGCGTCGCACTGCTCGACCCGAATGACCCGACGGTGGTTCTGAAACAAGGAGGAACCGATTCTGGAGCCGGAGGAAGAATGGGAACGGCACGGCGATGTGCCCAACGTCGTCTTCAGCGTCGGCAGCGAAGATAGGGTCTTACACTGGCCTGTATTACTTATTCTCTATGCTGGCCGCTACTCTTTCGCCCCCCATAGTGGGCCGGCTCATGGACGGTTTTGGTCTTTCGGTCATGTTTATTTTCACTCCGGCCTTCATGCTGCTGGCCGTGCTCTTCATGCTGGGAGTGAAGCGGAGCGAGCCCGTTACGGAGGTCACCCAGGGAAAGCTGGAGATGGTTGGAGAGGCTGACTTCTAGGCCGCTTCTTTGCAGGGCACCGCGCGCCTGTGATAGTCAGATAACAGAGGGCACCTTTGTGGTGCCCTCTGTTATAAAGGGCGGCAGTCCTCCAGGTATTGCTCAACCTAGTAGCGATTGTACAGCGGCCCGAGCGCGGCACAGGCCCTGAAGTCCGCCCCCAGGGGGTCCATGGCTCCAAAGGCAGTCCAGGCACTGGGTCTAAAGATCTTCTCCTCGGGCACGTTGTGCATACAAACAGGGATACGCAACATGGATGCCAGGGCGATGAGATCGGCGCCGATGTGGCCATAGCTGATCGCCCCGTGATTGGCTCCCCAGTTGTACATCACAGAGTAGACGTCCCGGAAGGGGCCATTGCCACCGACGTTGGGGACAAACCAATGGGTGGGCCAAGTCGGGTCGGTGCGTTCGTTCAAGGTGTGGTAAACATCCTCCGGCAAGTCAACGGTGTACCCCTCGGCAATCTGCAACGCTGGACCCAGCCCCTTGATGAGGTTGATTCTGGACATGGTGACGGGCATGCGCCCCCGAGTCAGGAAGCCTGAGGAGAAGCCCCCCCCTCGGAAGTACTCCGTGTTCGCCGGGTACCAGCTTGTCGCGGCGAGGCACTCCGCCACCTCATCCGGGGTGATGTCCCAGAAGGGTTTCATAACTGGCTCGCCGTCGATCTTCTCATCTCCTGTGGCATCCAGAGTAGCGGATCCAGAGTTGATCAGGTGAATGAACCCGCCTTCCGCCAAACCGGGCAGTTGGTACCCTGTCACTCGCGCCACCGCCTCTGGGCTCCAGTAGGTTCTCACGTCGGCGAAGACCTGGGCCGTGTTGGTCAAGAGGTGACCGAAGAGCATTGCAACTCCGTTGAGGCAATCGTTCTCTGTGGCAACCACAAAGGCTTCTCTGATACCGTTCCAGTCGAAGGACGAGTTGAGAATCGCCTCCAAGAAATCACCGTTGGGGAAGTGGTCGGTCCACTGCCTCTGCCCCTGAAAACCGGAAGCGATGGCATTGTGTCCCAACGCCTCCTCGCCGTAACCCAATTCCGCCAGCCGTGGGTTGCCCACCATCAGGTCCCGAGCAATGAGCGCCATCTTCACAACGAACTCCCAGTCCTGGTCCTTCCTGGCTCGACTGCGCTGCTTATCCGGAGCGTTGTGGTCCTGTCCCTCTTTGCAGTTCTCTCTCACCCACCGTAATGCTCGTGAGAACTCCTCCGCATCGTAGATCTGCTCCTCGATCCTGCGAGTGAACTCGCACATGTCCACGGTCTCCACTCGCATCCCCAAGTAGCTCTCGAAGAAGGCCTGATCCACGATGGATCCGGCGATCCCCATAGAGACTCCGCCCATGGCCAGGTACGACTTGCCTCTCATGGTCGCTACGGCCAGTCCAGCCTTGGTGAACTGGAGGAGTTTCTCCTGCACGTCGGCGGGA
>JAKLPW010000132.1 GCA_022013675.1 Anaerolineae bacterium
GAAGCGTAATTCAGGTACGCCTCTCCCACAGCCGGAACGTGGTCCTTTCCCCTACCCTTGACCAACTCAGGGAACAGATGAAGCATCACAGAAGTAACGACTTCGCCAGCGTGGACCTCCTCACCAGCGGTCTGAAAGACGGACCTGAGTTCCTTCCCAGCTACTCCAAAGGGCTGCGCCCAAATGACTTGCAGGTCAGGATGATCGTAGTTGAGTTGTCGCACTGTCGTCTTGGCGATGAAATTATCGACGGGCCACGCTGTACCACTGCTCACGTTACCCAATCCGACGAGGACTGCCACCTGGCGGATACCTTGAGCCAGCAGCGATCCTACCAAGTCACGCAACACGCCCGCCAGGGTTTCCCAGCCTAAAGCAATGGTGCCCGGCGCACTCAGGTGCAGTCCGCTGGTCCCTAGTGGCATGGTTGGGAGCAAATAGACCGAGCCTGGAAGAGTCTCCCCCACAAGGCGCGCTATAGCGTCCAGAACAAGGGTCGTGGTGCCTACCGGCAGGTGGTCACCTTGCTGCTCCATCGTGGCCAGGGGCAAAAGTGCTATCTCTGGCTTGGCAGCCTCAACCTCACGGGTGGTGTTCTCCCAGGTATAGAGCATCTTTCTCCAACCTCATTCTCTCACAAGGCCCCAGTGTCCAGTCTAGAGATGGTCGTTGAGTTCCCTCAGAGAAACCCTTCTCCCCCACTCCGCCGAGACATAAAGGGCATAGGCCACAGTAATGACCTCCTCAGCCAAGTCCAAGCCCGATACGGGCGGCCGATCAGTGGCCACGGCCTCGGCAAAATCCTGAAGCTCTTTCTGGTAGCCCGACACCCATTCATGGTCCACCGTCGGGAAGCTCCATCCTGAGGCCGCCTCCAGCTTCTCGTTGAGAAAGACACCGGCGAAAACAGAAGGGTCGGGGGCGTAGGCCTGACACGTAGTATTTGGATCCAGGTTGCACTTCACCCTGGCGTTGGAAAGGTAGACTTCCAAGCCATTCTCGACCCCTCCCAGAGCAATGTCGGAGGCCGAGATCACGGCCACCGTATCATCCTCAAAAGTCAAGACGCTCAGGGACCAGTTTTCGACATCCTGCCAGCCTGTTGCCAACCATTGCCTCTCTGTGTCCTGGAAAGTAGGAATCTTGCTCAAGTTAGCTACCTGGCCGTATACATCCCGCACGTGAATCGGCTTTCCGCCCCTGCGCAATCCCTCCCACTGTTTGAGGTAAATGGCCACACTGAGAGGATGAATGCCCAGGCGCAGCAAAGCGCCTCCCCCGGAAGTCTCCCAACGCTTAGAGAACTCCGAAGCGGAGCCGCTGTGGGACTCGTAACCGCGAATATCCAGGATCGTGCCACCGCTGGCCTCCATGAGCTCCATGCCACGCCGAATGGCAGGGGCGTAGATCCAGTTCTCAGCATAGAGCAGACGCACCCCATTGGATTCGAAGGCTCCCCGAATCGAGTTCAGGTTCTGCACAACCTGACGGTACATCTCCATTTTGGGCGTGCTTCCCTGCCCTACATAGCCCACCAGAGGCTTCTCGCAGATAACGTGCTTCCCGGCCTTGGCCACAGCGACAGCCATCTCTCCGTGCAGGTGAACCGGAACACACAAATCTACGACGTTGACATCGGGGTCCTCAAGCACCGCGGAGAGATCAGAATAGACCCTGGGAACACCGTAGCGCTTTGCCAAAGCTTCTGCCTTGGACCGAGTACGCGAAGCGATCCCAACCACCTCGACATCGACTCCGTAGATCCTCTGGTAAGAAGCCAGGTGAAAGTCGGCGGCGAAACCGGCACCCACAACGACCACCCTCACTTGCTGTGCGCCCTCGTTCACAGATCCACCCTCCGACCCTCCTCGGCAGACTGATAGGCAGCATAGATGACCCTGATGACATCAAGCCCCAGGCGACCATCCACCATTGGGGGTCGATCCTCCTTCACTGCCTCCACGAAATCCCTCAGTTCCTGCGGATAGCCTAATAACCACTCCTCGTCGAAGGCAGGGTAGCTCCACCCTGCCTTGGTCTCCAACTTCTCGGCCAGGTACTCCTCGGCGAAAACGGAAGGATCAGGCGCGTAAGCTCGCATCATGGTGCTGTGGGTCATATCACAAGCGACCCGTGCGTTAGAAAGAAAGATCTCCAGGGTATCCTCCATGCCTCCCAGGACAGTGTCAGAAGCGAAGATGATGGCGTGGGTACCATCTTCGAAGGTAAGGATGACAGTGGACCAGTTCTCCACGTCCTTCCAGCCCCCCACGAGCCACTTCTTTTCCTCAGCCTCTACCGATCTGACACGACTAAGATCCCCCGTCTCGGCTAAAACCGACCTCACGCCTATGGGCTTCCCGTCCCGCAGTAGTCCTTCTTGCTGCTTGGCATAGATGGCCGTACCCAAAGGATGCGGTCCCACTCTTATCAGGGCACCACCGCCGGCGTACCGCCATTCCTTCGAATAGCCAGCGTGCGACCCACTGTGACACTCCTGGGCACGTATCTCCAGAATGGTGCCACCGCTGGCACGAGCCAGGCGTAGAGCTTTCTGAATCGGTGGAGAGTAGAGCCAGTTCTCCGCATACATCAGCTTGACGCCATTGCTCTCCGCGGCAGCGATCATCCTCTCGGCAGTCCTCACCACCTCAGCTAACATGACACCCTTCGGCGTGTCACCTACCGGATCAGCGGCTCCTTCGCCACCAAAATAGCCGGTCAGCGGTTTCTCGCAGATGATGTGCTTGCCGGCCTCTGCCGCGGCAATGGTGAAGGGGGCATGCAGGTTGTTGGGCACGCATATGTCCACGATGTCAATCTCGGGACGATGCAGGAGGTCCTCAAAGTCTTTGCACACGACCTCGATCTCGTACTCCTGAGCGAAGGCCTCGGCCTGTTCCACAGGTACCGCTGTTACCGCTCCTATCCTTGCACCCAGGTCCCGCAACCTACGGTAGCTACGAGCATGGATATTGGCTACGAAGCCCGCTCCTACCAGGCCAATGGTAATAGACTTGCTCATTTCTCCTCCCTGCCACTCGCCTCGGCCGCTAACTCAGCGGAGATTTGCTCCAGGATCTCAGCCCTCGCGTTCCGAAGGTGAACACGGACCGAATCTCTGGCAGCGTCAGCATCTCCCCTCTCGAGAGCACTCACGATATCACGGTGCTCCACCAGAGTGGTGGATGCCCTCTGATCACTAGCGCTGTAGAGCGCCCGTGCGACTAACGTGTGTCCCCGAAGATCGGCATACATCTCAGAGAGCTTACGGTTTCCCATACAATCAACAACAAATTGATGTAGACGCTGGTCCAATCGAATGTACGTGGGGTAGTCCGAATGTGATTCGCCAACGTTTGTCGCAGCCATACGCTCGACCTGGTCCCGCAACTCTCGGATTGCGGATGGGCCTTCTTGGATCACAGCATCCACTGCTGCACATTCAAGGATCTCGCGAGCCTGGTACACCTCTTCGATATCCTCCCAAGAGGGTCGAGTTACGAACGCGCCTCGTCGAGAAAGCAACTCCACCAGACCATCGGCTGCCAACAACCGCAGCGCGTCTCGTACGGGAGTAACGCTCACCCCAAATCGCTGAGCGAACTCTTCCAGAGACAGACGATCACCTGGGACAAGCCTGCCGGACAGTATCTCCCTCTTCATTACCTGGTAGATTTGGTCCGAAAGATCCCGACGGTCAATCGCGTAGCGTTCTTCTGTGATCTCCGTTGTAGCCACTCCGGCCTCTCGCGAGTCATCCCTCATGGATCCCTCCCGTCCACTGAAACACAGCCATAGACCCGCTGCCTGCTCTGTGCGCCCGCAGGCAAGCCAACGTCTACCGATCTCTATAACAGAGACACTGACAGGCTGTTCACCAATCCCGCACTGTCAACCTACCTAGCAACGGCCTGCAACACCACTCTCGCCCGCGTCCTACTTGTAGCCAAGCAAACGTCCGTACAACTCAACTCTGCGATCCGGGAGATAAGTAGCTATCTGCCGCCAGCTTTCCACCTGCTGCCCCATCGGGATCTCAGTTGTCGTTACCCCTTCGGCCTCCCCCAACTCTGCCAGAACCCGTCCAGATGGACTCACCACACATGAGTGACCGAAGCTGTAAATGTTCTCGCAAAGCCCTGCGCCCTGACAGCACATCACCAATCCCACTGTGTTCTCCAGGGCACGCGCTACGGCCAAAGCCCGCGTTTTGCGCCAGTCCCACTGCCACTCGTCCCAGTCCTGGGGCGGACCGACAGTAAGCCAGTTGGTTGAGTTGAGCACCACTTCAGCCCCGGCTAGCACAGTGCCTCGAATGAACTCTGGGAAGCACAGGTCGTAGCAGATGCTCAACCCTAGCTTTCCCACCCGCGTTTCGACAACGACGACTTCGTTGCCCGGCGCGCAGGAGTTCTTCTCATCGCCGAACAGATGGACCTTGCGGTACTTGGCTACAAACCCTTCATCCGGGCTGCAGAAGAGACCACAGTTGTGGACCTGATCGCCATCTCGCTCCAGGATAGTGCCGAAGATGTAAACATTGTGCTTGGACGCGAGTCCAGCAATGCAATCGCTGGTCGGCCCTGGCACAGGCTGCGCCATTTCCTCTACGTTCAAGCTGAAGCTGTAACCCGTAGAGAAGAGCTCAGGCACCACCACCACATCGGCCCCCTGATCAGCAGCCGCAGCGATGAGGATAGCCGCCCGGTCCAAGTTTGCATCGACATCGCCGAGAAAGCTGTGCCACTGAGCTACAGCAAATTTGCCTCCCATAATACCCCTCCTTTGCTATCGCTTGGCTAGACTCCCAACCGATAGTATATGCCCTAGAAATCCGGCCAAGAAGCCGTAGAGACAGGTTTTGGATCTCTCCTACCTGAACGATCCTGATTGGGTTTGACTCTGGCGCGGTACAGGAATGGCTCCTGCACGACTTAAACCTACCCCTACACGGACTTGGCTGGGTTCTCGACCAAGCTTCTAGGCCCAGTCACGCCAAGCTTTCACGATCTCGGCAGAGCTGACAACCTTGCCATAGTGGTGCGCAATGATGTACATGCCAACTTCGTTGATCGTACGAGACCACTCCGGCCCCTCCGTGCTGAAATCAGCCAGACAGTCCTCGGGCACGACGATGTGATACCCCAGAGCAAAGCCCCTGTGAATAGTGTCGCCACTACAGATGAGGGACCCGGCCCCGGTGACCACTAGAGTGCGGATGTCCCGACGACGCAGGATCCTGTCCAGGTTTGTGCCCTCGAAGGAACCGTAGGCGTACTTGGTCACCACAGGTTCACCCTCGAAAGGCTCCAACCCGGGATAGAACTCAGCCCCCCAGCTTCCCTCCAGGGTCACCACTGGCTCTCCCCAGAACGCATACCACGAAGGCGCGTTCTGTGCCGCGTCGTTGATGACCCGCCCATGCACAACCAAGACACCCAACTCACGCGCCTCAGCCAGAAACTCCTTCAAGGCAGGTACTATCGCCTGCACCATGGAGTTCTCGAAACCGAAGCTAGCCATCTTCCCTTCCGGCGATACGAAATCGTTCTGCATGTCGGTGACCAACAGAGCAGTGTGGCTCGGATGCAACTGCTCCTTCAGTTCGCACAATTCCCACGAGGGTTTGTGCAACCCGGCACATTTGCCCATCTTTCAGCCTCCCCTTCTCTTTGCTTCACCTGCCCTACTTTTTCTTGCGATACAGAGTGACCGCCAACAATATAATGAAGCCCTTCAAGATGCTCTGGTACCAGATATTCACGTTCATGAAGTTCAGGAGGTTGTTCAGGATTGCTATGACCAACACTCCACCAACTGCGCCCACCACACTCCCAAACCCGCCTCCCAGACGACAGCCCCCAACCACTACAGCTACAAGGGAATCAAAGCCCAGACCGCCCCCCACCCTCGGATCACCAACACCCATGCGACTGGAGAAATAGAGCCCTCCCATAGTTGCAGCCAGGGAACAGATGACGAAGGATAGCACTTGGACCTTGTCCACAGCGATCCCCGAAAGACGCGCGATCTCCGGGTCTCCTCCCACAGCGTAGATGTGGCGACCAAACGGCGTCTTGCGCAGCAGAAAAGCAGCGGCAGCAAGGAAGATCAGGAAAAAGACCAGCGCGAAGGGAACAGGCCCCAGCATCCCACTGGCCAAGAACCGGAAGGGGGCAGCGATGCGGCCAATGGGCAGGTCCGTATAGGCCAGGGCAATGCCACCCCCTAGCGACATCGTGCCCAAGGTGGCAACAAAGGCTGGAACGCGCAGCTTGACTATGGCAATGGCGTTGAACAACCCGATGAGGGCACCCATGGCCAGGCAAAACAGCACGGCAGGGATCATCATCTCTGATCTCCCATTCATGAATGCCGCACTGAAGACTGCCGTCAAGGTAACGATGGCCCCTACGGAAAGATCCGTGCCCCCAATCAGTACCGCGAACGCCTGACCAATGCCCACCAAACCGATGCCCGCAACTTGTCGGGCGAGATTCTGCATGTTCCGGACCGTCCTGAAAGTGGGGCTGACAAGCGTGCCAAGCAGAACCAAGGCCAGAACAATGATGTAGGCGGATACCTCCGTGGGATCCATACCTGCCCAACGGCGACGTTTTTGCGGCTGAAGTGGCGTTACCTCAGTCTCTCCATCATCGGGAACAAGACACTCCGGCTCACCGACGATGCCGCAGGCGAGAGAGAGAACCTTCCCTTCAGTGGCCTCCTTCCCGGCAAGCTCTCCGACGATACGTCCTTCGTGCATCACCACTATGCGGTCACTCATCCCCAGAACCTCGGGCAGTTCCGAAGAGATCATGAGGATGGCCTTGCCATCATCACCCATCTCTCTCATCAGACGATAGATCTCGGCCTTGACTCCTACGTCTATGCCGCGTGTGGGCTCATCGAAAATAATGATCTGGGGCTCCGTGTTGAGCCACTTGGCCAACGCAACCTTCTGCTGGTTTCCACCGCTAAGAAACCGTACTTCCTGCCCCATGCTCGTAGCCCGGATCTCAAGCTCGTCAATGGAGGCTTGCACCGCCCTTCTCTCCTCGGCGTCGCGTACGAAGCCAAGCAAGGAACGACGATCCAGACTGGGCAAGGCGATGTTCTGTCTTACCGAAAGCCCCAGGGCTAACCCCTCAGCCTTGCGATCTTCCGTGAGGAATCCGATTCCAGCGCGCATCGCATCAGAAGGAGACCTGAAATCGACTTTCCTACCTCCGACGAATACGTCCCCACCATCACGAGCATCAGCGGCAAAGATAGCACGCGCCAATTCAGTGCGTCCCGAGCCCACCAGACCCGCTATGCCCAATATCTCACCACGATGCAGAACAAAGCTGATGTCTCTGAGGACGCCCTTTCGACAAAGTCCTTCTACACGCAGCGCCTCCTCATCGCCCCCGCCAGAACCACCGGGGAAGGTTTCCTTCAAGGTACGGCCCACCATCATACGGACGAGTCCGTCACGATCGGTATCCTCGATCGGCAAAGTGTTGATCCACTTCCCATCGCGCAGCACCGTGACCCGGTCAGCAATGGAGTATACTTCCTCCAGACGATGAGATACGTAGATGATGGTCACATTCGATTGCTTTAGAGACTCGATAATCTCAAAGAGTCGCTCCAGTTCCGCCCCAGTTAAAGCAGCGGAGGGCTCATCCATGATGATCAGACTGGCGTCAAAGGACAGGGCCTTGGCTATCTCCACGAGTTGCTGCTGCGCCACGCTCAGATAGCTCACGGACAGACGAACATCAAGCGTCGTATCCAGGCGTTCCAACAGCTCTATGGCCCTCTGTTCCATCCCAACCCGATCCAGCAGTCCCCATCTCGTCTTCGGCTCCCGTCCCAGGAAGATGTTCTCGGCCACGGTCATGTCAGGAATGAGACCGAATTCCTGGTACACGATGCTGATGCCCAGTACCTGGGCATCGTGTGGGGAGCGAAACTGCACTTTCTGGCCCCGGAGCACCATCTCTCCGGCATCGGGCTGATAGGCCCCGGCAATGATCTTCATCAGAGTGGACTTGCCGGCCCCGTTCTCGCCAACCAGAGCATGCACTTCGCCCCGATGGAACTCCACGGACAGGTTGTCGACGGCCTGCACTCCAGGAAAGGACTTGGAGATTCCCCTGAGCTCCAACACACCATCCGCCATCCACACGTACCTCCACGCCAGCATCGAGCAGGTGGGACGGCGCCGTACCGTGCCGCCGTCCCACCTCTACTCCGAAGCCGGGGTTACTTCTTATAGAGCTTCTCCACCCAGTCATCAGGCACGGTGGAGGATGCCCAGTACTGGTCGGTCAGGTCAGGCCGATACAGGTCATCCAGCTCCTCGTCGGTGAAGAAGGACGTCGGATACTCAACGTACTTTGGAACCGGCTCGCCCCTGAGGACCTTCACAGCGAGATCCGCTACCACCGAAGCCATCGGCGAACCACTCATCACGCCAATGAACTTGACGTTGTTCTCTTTGGCAATGCGCAGCCATCCATTTCCGTCGTCGCCGCCTCCAACGGGAGGAATCGGCTTTCCGGCATCCACAAAGGCCTGTACCGCACCAATGCCCATCAGACCACCGCCAGGAATGATGCCATTGATGTCCGGGTCTGTCTGCAGGAACGCTTCCCAGGCCTTCTTGGCTTCCACAGGGGACCAGAAGCAATAGGCCAGTCCCACTTCCTCGATGTCCGGGTAGTTGGCCAAGGCCATTCTGGTACCTCCCAGCCATTCAGCAGCGTAGCTGCTGCCCGGAGCTCCCATGGTGATGGCCACTTTCCCCTTGCCCCCCATCTGCTTTGCCAGCCACTCGGCCGCGGTGTAGCCTGTGCGCACGTTGTTGGTAGTAACCCAGCTCACGTACTTGTCCGTCTGCACTCGGGTGGAGGCCAGGATGACCGGAATGCCGGCATCCATGGCGTTCTCTACCGCTCCCACCATGGCAGCCTCGCTGACCGGATCGATCACCAAAAGATCGATTCCCTTGGCCAGCAGATCTTCCACATCGGATATCTGTTTAGTGGGATCCCACATGGCGGAGGTGCAGTAGTACTCCTCGACCAGGTCCGCGTATTTCTCCTGGAAAGAGTACTCGAAGTGAGCACTGAAACTAACCATCCAGGCGTTCGTGTCTCCACAGCCCGCCCGACCTATCTTCCACGGCGGCTCTTTCTTGTACTGGGTGGTATCCACCATGCCTGCCGCCAGCTCGGGAACCGGCGTCGGCGTGGGTTCCGGCGCTTTGCAGCCTGACAGCAATCCTGCCAGGATCGCCAGGCAGACCATTACTGCGACCACCCTCATAGAAAACTTGCTCATCTTACCCATGATCTAAACTCCTCTCCTCTGAATTAGGATTCTGCTCCAAACATGTCCAACAGGCAACCGCACCAGATCCTTTCGATATCCACCACCTCCTTCTTCAGCAGCGCTGCCGCGCACAGCCTAAACCTTTATGTAGTCGACCTGCGCGCCGAACGTAAAGCCACAGCACCGATGATAACCAGCCCCTTCACTATCTGCTGGTACTGCACATTGAGGTTCAGAAGAAGAACCAGGTTAAGCATCACTGTCACTAACAATACACCAGCAATGGTACCCCCGACGGTTCCCACGCCGCCTTCGAAACTGCCACCACCAAGGATTACCGCAGTGATAGAATCGAATTCATACCCTTCGCCAATCCACTGATCAGCGTAGCCCACGTAACCAGCCAGCACGAGTCCCCCCAGCACGCATAGCACCCCCGTGACCACGTAGGTCAAGACCAGGATACTATCTACGTGCACCCCGGAAAGCCTGGCGGCTTCCACGTTGGCTCCCCGGGCATACAGCCGACGGCCGAAATTGGTCTTAGTAAGCAACACGTGCCCTACCAGAGCCAGGACGGCGCAGATCAACAAGGCAATGGGAACGGGTCCCAGATTCCCTCCGCCGATGGCGCGCACAACCGGAGGTAGAAGCCCACTCGGTGCAGCTCTAGTGACCGCCAGGCGTATCCCGATGACTATGACACCGGTGGCCAGGGTCACCAGAAAAGCAGGAACCTTCCGCTTGGTGATTATGATGCCATTGATCAGCCCCATGACCGCGCCGAGAGCCAGACACACTGCCGTAGCCCCCAGGACACGAGCATCGTTGCCACGGGTGATCTCGGCCATGGCCACAACAGCCAGTTGCATCGTGCCGGCCACGGACAGGTCCACGCCTCCGGCAACGATGATCATAGTTTGGGCGATACTCACAATGCCGAGGGCAGAAGCTTGACGCAGGATGTTGAAGATGTTCGAAGGCTTGGTGAAGGCGGGGGATAGAAGACTAGCTACCAGAATGACCAGAGCTAGCGCGAGGTAGATGCCACTCGAACGAAGCTTACTGAGCAAGC
>JAKLPW010000133.1 GCA_022013675.1 Anaerolineae bacterium
GAGACCACGGCGAGAGTGTCGATGACGGATGGCGTCCGGATCGGTCTCCATTGACCGGAGCCACGGTCTGCATGCACGCTTCCCTGGGCCCGATTCGGGGCAGTGAGACCAAGGGGTCGATGGTTTCCCTTCTGCATCCGGATCATGCCACTCACTTCCTGACGGGGAGTAGCGCTCCTTGCACCGGTATCTTCAAGCCATTCTGGCTCGACGCCCAACTGCCCGACATGGGCTCCGCACCAACGGGTACTTACGACCCTGGCACGCTGTTCTGGCGTCACGAGGCCCTGTATCGGGCCACCCTGCGCGACTATGCGACTCGCATCAAGCTCTACCAGGAGGAACGAGATGCGCTAGAGCAGCGGTTCATGGCGGGTGCGCTTGATCGTGCATCGGGGAGTGCGGCTGAACGCGCAGCCTTCAGCGCCAGGTGCTTGGCCGAGGCCGACGCTGCCGAAGCCCGCTGGCTGGAGCGGGTATCTGTAGCTCGAGTGCAGGCGCGCCAGCAGGCGCGCCAGAATCAACTCTATGCCGTTGCATGGAGCGGGTTCAATCGCCAGGCGCATATGCCGGCCAGGAGCGCAGATGAACCACGTAGATAGGATCGCTACTCAGCTCGAGATACCCTCTCAGAAGGTCACAGCTACCGTCGAACTGCTCGATGCTGGCAACACCTTGCCCTTCATCGCTCGCTACCGCAAGGAGATGACCGGCGGGTTGGACGATGAGCAAATCGGCGATCTTATGAAGCTGCTGAATCAATTGCGGAAGTTGGATGAACGCCGCCAGACGGTCCTCGCTTCCATCGAGGAGCAGGGTAAGCTCACCCCCGAACTCCACCAGCAGTTGCTGGCCGCCGACAGCCTCACGACCCTGGAAGACCTCTACCAACCCTACAAGCCCAAGCGGCGCACCCGTGCCATTGTCGCTCGCGAGAGGGGGCTTCAGGGCCTGGCCGATCTAATCCTGCAGCAAGCTCGCACGAAAGAAAGCCTTAGCCAGGTTGCCGCTCCTTTCATCACCGATGAGGTCCCTACCACGGAAGATGCTCTCGCTGGTGCTCGCGACATCGTGGCCGAGACCATCAGCGACCACGCCGGTGTCCGGCGGATCACGCGCGAGAAGGCTTTTCGGTTTGGCTTGCTTGGCTGCGAGAAGAACCCCAAGGCCGAGGACCCACGCAGTGTCTACCAGACCTACTACGAGGTACAGGAGCGGGTGAGTCGTCTGCGGCCTCATCAGGTACTGGCCATCAACCGAGGTGAATCCGAGGGAGTATTGCGGGTGAGCGTGGAAGTTGTCGACAGAGACTGGCAGGGGGCCATCGCCTCCCATTTCAGACCAGACCCCCGTTCTCCCTTCGCCGTACACCTGACCCTGGCCGCCGATGACGCCGCCCAGCGGCTGCTGCTTCCGACCATCGAGCGGGACGTGCGCCGCACTTTCACCGAGGACGCTGAATCTCACGCTATCGAGGTGTTTGCGTCCAACCTGCGCGCCCTGCTCAGCCAGCCACCGCTGGCGGGGCACACCGTGATGGGGATCGACCCAGGCTTTCGCACTGGCTCCAAGGTTGCGGTGGTGGACCCCACCGGCAAGGTGCTGGACACGGCCACCATCTACCCCCATGCGCCGCAGAAGAGGTGGGATGCGGCCCTGAAGATATTGCAGACATTCGTGGCGCGCTATAGCGTTACCCTGGTTACTGTTGGCAACGGGACCGCCTCCCGCGAGACCGAGTCACTAGTCGCGGAGTTGATACGCATTATGGAGGACGAGAGTACGTCTCTGCACTACCTGATCGTCAGCGAAGCGGGAGCCAGTGTGTACAGCGCCAGTCCGCTAGCCCGCGCCGAATTGCCCGATATGGACGTCTCCATGCGCGGGGCGGTCTCCATCGCCCGACGAGTGCAGGACCCCCTGGCGGAATTGGTGAAGATCGATCCCAAATCCATCGGCGTGGGCATGTATCAACACGACGTAAATCAGACAGACCTGGTCGAGGCATTGAGCAGCGTGGTGGAGAGCGTGGTGAACAACGTAGGCGTGGACGCCAATACGGCTTCTTCTGCCCTCCTGACTCACGTCGCCGGCATCGGCCCCAGGCTGGCGGAGCGCATCGTGGCCTACCGTGATGAAAGCGGTCCCTTCTCCAACCGGCAGAGTCTCTTGAAGGTCCCAGGCCTGGGACCCAAGTCCTACCAGCAGGCGGCCGGGTTCTTGCGCATTCAGGGTGGGGATAGTCCCCTCGATAGCAGTTCCATTCATCCCGAGAGCTACGCCGTCGCCGAGGCAGTCCTGGATCGGGCGGGTTTGAGTCCGGCGACACCGCCTGCTCAACGAGAGGGCGCTCTGGCTGAATTGCAAAAGGATAATCCATTGAGCCAGTTGGCCGTTGAGTTGGGCACGGGCGTTCCTACGTTGACGGACATCTTCGAGCAACTGGTGCGGCCCGGTCGTGACCCGCGCGAGGACCTGCCGACTCCAATCTTGCGCAGTGACGTGCTGACTATGGGGGACCTGACTACCGGCTTACAACTCAAGGGCACGGTGCGCAACGTCGTGGACTTCGGTGCGTTTGTGGATATCGGGGTCAAGCACGATGGGCTGCTGCACCGCACGAAGATGCCCCCGGGCACTCGGCTGCAGGTGGGCGATGTGATTGACGTGAAGGTGCTGAAAGTAGAGCCTGAGCGCGGTCGGATCTCGCTGGGATGGGTCAAGAGCTAGTAGAAGGGGTGCGTTGCGAGCGAGACTGCGAAAGAGACCTCGGAGGTCTGTACCGCGATTGCCCCGTATCGGATCTGTGGGGTTATGAGCTGATTTGAGTCTATCGATATTTCGTCGAAGACCTAGTATTAAGAATAAAAATGAGGTATCCTCCTGTACATTGATATCCGTGTCACTCATAACACATAGGAGGAACCTCATGCAAAGCAGAATATCAAAGAACTTGGAGGGTGTCAAGCCAGAGACATTGTACGTGGAAATTGATCTGGGTCTTGACAGGAACGAGGCATTGGTGATAAACAGTCAGGCTAGGCAACTCGATAGGCTCCGAGTTGTATCTGGAGGAATTCCCATCGCCTGAGATCAGCGAGGTTGTGCTGACCACCACCTTTGAGGCAACGTATGCCTAGGCTCCGCCGAGTCTCGGGTGAGCAGGCCGTTCGAGCCTTGGAGCGCCTGGGCTTCGCCCAGGTCAGTATACGCACCCCTGATATGACTTTCGTCACAGCGGGCCGTCCTTCGGGGATCGTTTTCTTGTGCCTTCCAATCCCGCTTCGGGCAGATCACAAACGATCCCCTCCGTGATACACTGAGAGTGGAAAAAGAATAGGAGGCATAACAGAATGAACGAGAATATCGTCGAAACGCAGGAGCTGGTTAAACGATATGGTGACATCGAGGCAGTGCGTGGTCTCAGCTTCGTCATCAGCCGGGGTGAGATCTTCGGACTTCTGGGCCCCAACGGCGCGGGCAAGACCACCACCATATCTATGCTATCTTGCCTGCTGGAACCGACCGAGGGCGCCGCCATAGTGGGCGGGTATGATGTCGTGAAAGCGTCCCAGCAGGTCAAGCGGCGCATCGGGCTGGTGCCCCAGGAGCTGGCCCTCTATCTCACGCTCAGTGCCCGCGACAACCTCAACTTCTATGGGCGCATCTACGGGCTGCGTGGCCGGGCACTGCGCCAACGGGTGGACGAGACCCTAAAGATGGTGGGACTGTTGGAACGAGCTGGCGCGGCGGTCAAAACCTTCAGCGGCGGCATGAAGCGGCGGCTCAACATCGCTGCCGGGCTGCTCCACCGGCCAGAGATCCTCTTCCTTGATGAGCCCACCGTGGGCGTGGATCCCCAATCGCGCAATGCCATCTTCGAGCACGTGGAGCGTCTCAACGCGGCGGGTATGACTATCCTCTACACGACCCACTACATGGAGGAGGCTGAGCGACTATGTCATCGCGTGGCAATCATGGATGAGGGCCGCATTATCGCCCTCGACACCCCTCGTGCACTGATCGCTAACCTGGGTAGGGGCATCATCCAGCTCGGCGTGGCCCATGGCATGGCCGAGGGACTGCTGGAACAGATACGGACGCTGCCGGAGGTCCGGGCCGTGAAGCGGTTCGACGGCAAAGTGAAGGTGGAAGCGACCCGCGCGCAGGAGGCACTGATCCGCCTGCTGGAACTTTTTAATAGGGCCGATACCGAGATTACCGCGCTGGAGGTGCTGGAGCCTAACCTGGAGACAGTCTTCCTGCACCTGACCGGCAAGCGGTTGAGGGACTGATCGGGAAAGGAGTAAAATCATGCTACGCCAAATTCTCTCTATTACCTGGAAAGACCTCAAGATTCTGTTCAAGGACATCGGAGGCCTGACGACGCTCTTCCTGATGCCGATGATGTTCATCATCGTCATGAGCATTGCCCTGCAGGGCATGTTTGACGGCGGTGACACCGGGCAGCCATGGCACTTGCCGGTGGTCAACTTGGATGGTGGCGACTTAGCGGCTGAAGTCATCGCCCAGTTGGACAATATGGACGGCATCGAGGTGGAGACGGCCTGGGAGGGTGGGACGCTGACCCGCGAGCGGGCCGAGGCGCTGGTGAGCGATGGGGAGCGAGCGGTGGCCGTCGTCTTCCCCGCCGACTTCTCCGAGCGCGTGGAAGAGAGGCTGGACGACGCCAGGGCCTCGGCCACAATTGAGTTAATCACCGACCCCGCCGTATCCACCCAATTCATCGCTCCCATCCAGGGGATGGTGCTTGGCGCCGCTGAGCGCGTGGCCGAGACCTCGCTGGTTCCCGCCCGTATCGAGGCTGGCTTGGCCGAGGTGCTCGCCCACTTGCCTGGAGATATACGCCCCCCCCTCGACAAGATGACGATCGAGGTGGAAGAGACCAACGTCGTCCACGTAGAGCGGGTAGTGCCGCCGGGGATGGGCATCGAGGTCTTCCCCGACAGTTACCAGCAGAACGTGCCCGGTTACACCGTCTTCGGCGTCTTCTTCATCGTGGCTACCATGGCCCAATCCATCCTGCGGGAGAAAGAAGAGGGCACCTTCCGCCGTCTGCTGGCCGCGCCGCTGCCCAAGCCTATCCTTCTGGCCGGCAAGTTAGTACCCTACTACCTGGTCAACCTGCTCCAGGTGGCGGTCATGTTCGGCGTGGCTCACTTCCTCTTTGGAATGGCATTGGGGCAACCGGCCGCGCTGCTGGCGGTCAGCCTGGCGCTGGCGGCAGCGGCCACAGGGCTGGGCGTGCTGGTGGCCACCTTTGGCAAGACGCAGACCCAGATCAGTGGGCTCTCGGTACTGCTGACGCTGACCATGTCGGCTGTGGGGGGCTGCATGGTACCGACCTTCGTCATGCCCGATTTCATGCAGACGCTGGCCCGCTTCACCCCCCACGGCTGGGCCTTGCAGGGCTTCCAAGACACACTGGTGCGGGGGTATGGGCTGGCGGGGGTGTGGCCGGAGGCGGCTGCCTTGCTGGGCTTCGCGGGCATTTTCTTCCTCATCGGCGTGTGGCGCTTCAGATTCGACTGAGGACGTTCAGCCACTCGTTTCAGCCGCCCAAGCCCCTATTTCGACCACTCGGCCGGAAACTGCAGACTTCCGGCCGAGTTCTTGCTATCATGATGATGACCGTCGGGCGGCACAGACACAGAGGTGTGGAACAAGTTGGACAGTTCCACCCCTTTGATGGGCCAGAAGTGGTAGAAGCCGACCTCCTCGACGAAGGTCCGCGCCTCGGCGACGGTGCACACGCGCCGCTCGGGGTGCGGCGGTAGTTAAATTCGCGCCCGCGCTCGATCTCACCAAGGATGAGAGAGGTGGGTTGAGCCACCCTCCCGCAGGATCTGGCCGCCACGGGGCTACGGAGCGGGGAGGAGGCTGGCTAGACTGAGTGGGCTCGGCGTGGGATGGATCCTGCGGGAGGGATGAGCTGGGTTGAGCTGTGCTGAGCCGCCCTCCCGCAGGATCGAGCTAGGACAGGGGCCGTGGGGCAGGAAGCAGCCAGGTGGCAAGAAAAGGCTTGCGCGCCGAGGGATCCTGCGGGAGGGTTGAACTGAGAGTTTGACACGTGCGCTCTCCCCTGCTATGCTGGTGAAGGCACAGAGGAATCATCGGAGTGTGTTCATGGCTACTATTCTACTGATCGAAGACTCGGAAGAGTTAGCGCAGGTAATCCGGCGCGAGCTTGAGATCGCCGGATATGGCGTGCTCCACGCAAGGGATGGGCTTGCCGGCGTGGAACTCCACACTAGCCGGAAGCCTGATCTGGTCATACTTGACTGGATGTTGCCCAAGCTGGACGGCCTGGATGTCCTGCGGCGAATGCGAGAATCCTCGGACGTGCCGGTGCTGATGTTGACCGCTCGCGGTGAGGAGGCCGATCGCGTCATCGGGCTGGAGCTGGGAGCAGACGACTATCTGACCAAGCCGTTCAGCATCCGGGAATTGGTTGCCCGGGTGAGAGCACTTCTGCGCCGTATCGAGCACGTCCGGCAGATCATAGAGGAGGACCGCAGCCGCGATGCTGCCCCGCTCGCCTATGGGTCAGTGAGGCTCGATCCTGCCGGTTACGTGGCTACCATGAACGGAGAGCCCCTCGACCTTACACGCACGGAGTTCGAACTGCTGCATTTACTGCTACGCAATCCGGGGCGAGCTTTCAGTCGAAGCTATCTACTGGATGCTGTTTGGGGCGAGCACTACGTGACGGGCGATCGCTCGGTGGACAATGCTATCCTCCGGTTGCGAAGGAAGCTTGGTCCGGCTGGAAAGACGATCGAGACGGTCTGGGGCGTGGGGTACCGTCTGCGCTCTGAGAGCTGATGCGGGGGTGGACTCATTATGCTGAAACGACACAACCGTTTCCTCTTCGACTTGGGCCTCGGCCGCGCTCTTGCAGAGTCGTTGCTCCTGAGCGCGCCGTTCCTCATCGGACTGCTTGGGATCGAAGAGGGTGTCTATCACGTGGTCCTGGAGCAGGGGGCAGTTCTGCTTGCTCTGGCCACTGCCCTGTGGTATGGACTACGACTGCGATTCCCTGAAGGCAACAGAGGGGAGCAACTGTTTCGAGAGGGCCTGGCCGCAGGTGTGATGAGTGTATCGCTGATGGCCTTATGCAGCATCATTGCTCTTGGCATTGGCCGGTGGTACAGGTTGGCAGATTCCTGGCTGGGAGTCGTCGGAGTTCCGCTGCTGATGTCGGGTAGCGGGATTGCCTTTCTGGGCTACCGCTGCGTCGCGAGGCTTTGGCTCTACTGGAGGGGTCTGCGGCGGCGCAAGCTGCTGTGGGAGCTGACTCACATCCAACTCCAGTTGATGTTCCTCGTGGGGCTTGCGGGAGCGCTTCTCCTCATGTCTGCGGGCTTCCTGGGGGGGCTGGCGGGAAGCACTCAGGGCTTTGCGGACTTCGTGGTATCGGTACTCCTCTCGCTTATCCCTCTTCTGGGAGTAGCCAGCACTCTGACCATACTTATGGCAGCCATCTCGCTGCCTCTAACGATTCTGCTGGCCCTTCGGATCGCTCGCCGCACCACTCGTCGCCTGGATGCCCTGGCCAACACTGCTGCTGCTCTGCGGCAGGGCGACTTCTCTGCTCGGGTCGAGGTCAACGGGGAGGACGAGGTGGCACGGCTACAGGCCGACTTCAACGCTATGGCCTCCGATCTCGAAGGCGCGGTACGGGACTTGCAAGCTGAGCGTGACAAGGTCACCGATCTGTTGAAGGAACGGCGGCAGCTCGTCGCCAACGTGTCCCATGAACTCAGGACTCCCGTGGCAACGGTTCGGGGCTATATCGAGTCGGCTCAGGATGGCTGGGCGGATACTCCACCGCAGACACTCAGACACGATCTAGACGTCATGCAAGGAGAGGTCGCTCGATTGGAACGCCTGATCGATGATCTCTTCACTCTTTCGTGCGCTGCGGTCCGGGCTCTTGATCTGGAGCTAAGGCCGACAGACGTGGCGGAGATCGTGGCCCGCTGTGTGGAATCCATCGTTCCCCTGGCCTGGAGATCGAGTCGGGTCGAGGTGGTCTGTGAGGTGCCACCGGACCTGCCACGCGCGACGGCCAACGCAACCAGGCTGGAGCAAGTGCTCGTCAACCTGCTGCATAATGGAGTCCGCCATACACAGCCAGGTGGTATCGTCGCTGCCGTGGTCTCGGCAGAAGATGACTCCGTCCGGGTTGACGTTCGGGACACGGGCGAGGGTATCCCGCCGGAGGAACTGCCTCACATATGGGAACGTTTCTACCGAGGAGGGACGGCCCGCAC
>JAKLPW010000015.1 GCA_022013675.1 Anaerolineae bacterium
GAACCTCCGACATTGCCACAGCTTCGCCCTCTCCACTCACCTCAAAACTCCCGATGAGAGTGCTCTTCACCTCACCAGCGGAATCCTTGGATTCAGGCTGACACCCGCCGACGCTAATCCTGAACTCGCCCGGCTCAACTACGCGACGGCCATCACTATCAATCAGAGAGAGCTGCCGAGGCGACAGGGCAAACGTGACCGTTTTCGTCTCACCCGGCACGAGCTGTATGCGCTCGAAGCCCTGAAGCTGCCGGATGGGTACCGGCACCGATGCCACGACGTCACTGACGTACAACTGCACCACCTCGTCACCGGCGCGCTCGCCCACGTTCTGCACATCCACACTGACGGTGAGCGTGTCGCCCGAGCCGATGGTCTTGACGCTCAACTGAAGGTTGCGGTACGCGAAGGTGGTGTAGCTCAATCCATAGCCGAAGGGGAACAGAGGCTCCCCCGGGAAGTAGCGATAGGTGCGGCCTGCCATCCGATAGTCCTCAAACGGCGGCAGGTCCTCCACCGACTTGTAGAACGTGACCGGCAGCCGTCCACTGGGATTACAGTCGCCAAAGAGAACATCAGCGATGGCGTCTCCGCCAGCCTGTCCGGGATACCAGGCCTCGACGATAGCCGGGACGTGCTCCGCCGCCCAGTTCACGGCTACGGCGCTGCCGTTCACCAGCACCAGCACCATTGGCTTGCCCAGGGCGTGGATTCGCTTGAGCAGTTCCTCCTGCGGACCAGGCAGCCCGATATCAATGCGGTCGCCACCGGCGAAACCCTCGACCTGAACCGGCATTTCCTCGCCCTCCAGGGCAGCCGAAAGGCCCATAACCATGACCACCACTTCTGCCTTCCTGGCGACCTCCACTGCCTCGGTCAAGTAATCGGTGCGCGGAACGGACCAGAGGAGTTGCGCCTGCGGATCGAGCCCCCGGTTCACGTAATCCAAGCGGAGGCTGTAGAAGCGCTCGGCTTCCAGATCAACCGCCTTGGTGCGGGTCCGTGGGGAGATGATGCCCTGGTGCTCCACGAGTAACGTGCCGTCCAAATAGAGCGTGTACCCAGTGCTCCCATTGGCGCCGAGCTTGTAGGTGCCGGTCACGGGGGCAACCAGAGAACCGGTCCAGCGCACCGCAAAGGCATCACCCACCTGACCCGTCAATGGGGATGCGCCCTTCCATCGGGAATCAACCATCGGATCAACCCGGGCAACAACGGGCTCGCCTTCAAACTCTGGATTATCATAGTAGGCCGCCGTCAAACCCACTTGGCTCGCGTCAGGGTCTGTGGGACGCAGGCAGGTGGGGGGAACCACCGTCAGCGGGAGAACACCCCGGGCGATTTCGCAGCCCCGCGCGTAGTAAAGTTTGGTGGCAGGCGAGACCTTGCCCCGGATGCCTTCCAGAGGTGTAGCCGCCCTGGACGGCGTGCCGTTGTAATTCCCCATCAACACCTGTAGATCATCAGCGTTAGGGCCGATGACGGCGATGGACTTGAGGTCTTTGCGCAAGGGCAGCAGGTTGCCCTCATTCTTGAGCAGCACGATGGATTCCCGGGCTGCCCGGAGCGCCAGTGCCTGATGCTCTTTGGAATCGTTGACCTCATAGGGAATCTGGGCATAGGGCACCTTCTCAGGCGGGTCGAACATCCCCAGCCTGAACCTCGCCCTGAAGAGCCGCCTGACGGCCCGTTCAATAGTTTCTTCATCAATGAAACCCTTTTCGACGGCTTCGCGCAGAGCGGGGAAGACCCTGCCACAGTTCAGGTCGCAGCCTGCTTTCACGGCCATAGCGGCTGCTTCCGCCGCCGTTTCCACCACCTTATGGTGCTCGTAGATGTCAACAATGGCCCAGCAGTCAGAGACGACATAGCCGTCGAAGCCCCACTCCTGGCGAAGGATTCTCTCCAGCAGGGTCAGGCTGGCGCAGCAGGGCTCACCATTGGTGCGATTGTAAGCCCCCATCACGGAGACGGCCTTGGCTTCCTTGATGCAAGCCTCAAAGGCAGGCAGATAGGTCTCTCGCAGGTCGCGCTCGTCGACCTGGGCGTTAAAGTGGTGCCGGTCGGACTCGGGCCCACTGTGAACGGCGTAGTGCTTGGGCGTCGCGACGACCTTGAGGTATCGAGGATCGTCGCCCTGGAGCCCCTTCACGAAGGCCACGCCCATCCGGGAGGTGAGATAGGGGTCCTCACCGTAGGTCTCCTGCCCCCGCCCCCAGCGGGGATCGCGGAAGATGTTGATGTTGGGCGACCAGAAAGTCAGCCCCCCGCAGATCACACGGTGGCCCCGCCGGATCGCTTCGTGGTGCTTGGCCCGGGCTTCATCCGAGATCACCGTGGCGACCCGGTGCATCAGATCGGCGTTCCAGGTTGCAGCCAGGCCAATAGCCTGCGGAAAGACCGTCGCAATCCCGGCCCACGCTACGCCGTGCAGGCACTCGTTCCACCAGTTGTACTTGGGGATATTCAACCGCTCGATGGCCGGAGCGTCGTACAGCATCTGAGAGATTTTCTCCTCCAGCGTCATCCTGGAGACCAAGTCATCCACACGCGCTTCAATGCGTAGGCTGCTGTCTCGATACAGACTGGTAGAATCATTCACTATCTAGCCCTCCTCATCGGATGATTGGGTTGCTGCCATTTCAGGTCAGGAACCAGGTTCTATTTCACCGCAGGACATAGCCTCCTACCTTGAAAGTCAATGCAGACAGGAGCGCTTCACTCATTGGTAAAGGAGCTTGAACCGGTTGAACCATTCGGGATTACTCAGCACGTCAGTGGAGTCAACGAACTGGTCAATCGCACCCAGGTGCGTTGGCAACGCTCGGACTTCCTCGCTCGTGATAGCTGCTCGAATAGCATCGGCGAAGTTGTCGGCATGGATGACCAGAAAGGGGCGATTGTGAAACCGGGATGCTTTCACAGGCAAGGGGTCAGTGATGCCCAATTCATTGTGCATCTCGGCGACAAGCTCATAGGCTGAGACCAGGGGCTTCTCTCGCTCCTGCCATGAGGTAGCATCCAGGACCTGCATCAGGATGGGTGTGAGTCGGCGGGCACAATCAAGTTGCTTGAACGCAGTCCCTAACCACTTGATGTAGGGAGTGTACTGACGCTCCATGAGAAAACAGAGCTTCATCAGATCACGTACCAGCCGTGCTGCCACCAAGCGGGAGCCCAACTCATCGCCGACTTGACCGCAGCGTCCCATGAATGGCTCTTCTTGCGATATGCGTCTCCACTGAGCAGCCAGCAGATACAACCACACATCCTGCGGATAGTAGCGCAGCCTGGCTCGAATAGGCTCCAACTGACTCAGGCCATCATGAAAGACTCTGCCGCTGGTGACGCTGCGCAGACATTGCTCAGGCAAGGTCAGCCAATCAATCGCACGCAATTCTTCGTCAGGATCGAATCTTAGAACATCCTTGAAGAAAGCGCGCACGGTGAAGAACATCACGCCATGATTGATAGTACGAGCGGGCAGGGATGCCCGCGATCCAGGGCCGCCGTCGGCTGCCACCATCAAGGCAGTGCCATCCTCATGATGACCGAAGTCCGTCGAGTAGCCGTGGATTTCAGGGGGAAGCTCCTGGCGCAGCACCTGATCCATCCTGTCACAATGGGTTTCGTAATCGCCTTCGGTCAGGAACAGCATCAGTCTTGGTCCCCAATCATGATCCCTGGACTGGGGGGTATCGAATCCCAGCACATCGGAACCATACCGCAGCAGTGCCGCCGAGTAGGGGAGACCGGGAAAGTGCGTTGCCAGAATCGGTTTGACCGCTTCCTCATAGAGCAACTCGCTGAGTCTTAGGCCTTTGATGAAAGGGCGATTCATCGCATTCTCCATGCACAAGTCGGAAATGCAAAGGATGTAATGATCTCTTGCAGCGGTGAGCGGAGCGCAAAGTTTCAGGAGCGTGTTGTTACTTCCCAGGAGCTGTTTGGCTGGATAGAGTGACATCTCTTCACCAATATCCCCGTGGATACCCTTCTACCAATCACCTAAGTGAGGCGAGCATACCCCAACCCTCCTCCGACTGCTCCTTCGCTTGATTCTAGCACATCTTCGTCAGCGCTTCGTTAGATGAGTGGCACTAATCTTTGGAAGGCGGAATGGACCGTCGCAGACGTTTTGCCTCGCTTCGGCGACGTTTGGACTCCAATCGGCGAGCCTTGGACGCCCGCGAGGGTCTAGTCGCGCGGCGGACCTTGGGCTTCTCGGCGGCCCTCTGGATCAACTCAACCAGTCGCTCGATGGCGTCCTGACGATTGCGATCCTGCGAACGGAATCGCCGGGCGTTGATGATCAGCACGCCCTCTTCTGTCAGCCGGCTGCCAGCCAGACGAATCAGACGGCAGCGGACGTCTTCCGGCAGGGAGGGAGAGTTAGTCACGTCGAAGCGAAGCTGCACGGCGGTGGCAACCTTGTTCACGTTCTGCCCGCCCGGCCCCGAGGCGCGGACGAACTCCTCCTGGAGCTCGCTCTCTTCAATTGCGATAGTATCTGTGATCCGAATCATACTTCCTGCCTGCTCTGAAAATGGATGGTCTCCCTGTGGAGTGTTAGTAGACAGTTGTAGAGAAATCTGCCACGAATTTCACGAATGGGCACGAATTCTTAGCATAAGCCACTCAACAACACTTCAATGGTAGACTACCCGAAAATGCGATCTCCCGCAAACTCGAAAAACCTTAAATCTGTTTCAATTATATCATATGATGGACCCTTATGAAAACCCAATGCCACTACGAGCAAACTCGAGTTTGCTCGTAGTGGCATTGGCTTCGGTCGTCCTCAAGGATGAATCTGAATAACTCACTCGCCAGACTTCGGAAGTCTTCAGCGAGTCACCAATCTGGCTCAGGTCCTCCTGGAATCTAGCACGTCTCCTGAACGTGATAGACTTCCGAAGTCTTCGCTCACGGTGATCGAGCTGTGGGCTTAGCGTACCACCACCTGGACCGTGAAAGTGTCCAGAGGCTCCACATCCTCTTCCCACGAACGGTGATGGAGCAGCTTCAGCTCTATCTCGCCAGCTTCGGCGGCTTTGAAGCGGAATGTCTGCACGCCTCCAGCGCCGACCAGTTTGGAATCAGCCTTGAACTCCGGCTCTCCGGCTTGCTCCAAGACACCCTCCTCGAAGTTCACCACCTCCCAGGCATAGCCGGTGGTGGGGTTGGACTCGAGGGAGATGACCAGCACCTGTCCCGCCTTCATCTCGACCTTGCGGCCGTTGTCGTCCGCGCCCAGATCGATCTCTTTGGACGAACCACAACCTGCTGCCAGCAGCAAGATTGCCAGCAAAATGATGATTACATTCCTGCCCATGAAAAACCCTGATCTCTTGTCAAACATTCTAGCCTCCTTTGTCTGCCATGCTTGTCTGCCATGCTTGTCTGCCACGCGCTTTCATAAGTACAGACGCCGGCAGCCGGGAACTTGTTCCCCAACTGACGGACGGCCGAGAGGTCGCCGTTCCCGGGCTGGCCCCGGCATCTCTGGTAAGATGAAGCCTCTACCACTGCAGCGAGGTTGAGAGAAGGCAACGTGATCGTGCCGAAAACGTAATTTCGGCCACAAAACGTAATTGCGGCTGTATAACGTGACTGCGCCGCAAAAAGGAATTGCGGACGCAGAACCCCTCAACGTCCGCGCAATTGGAAAAGGTAAGCGAGTTCCTGTTTCTCGGCCGGAAGGATGTCCTGCAGAATCCGCTTGACTTCATCCTTCGTGGATGCACTAGCGATGATCATGCCTTCAAGTACGGCAAACCAGGCCTTCTTGAGGCCGATCTCACGCAGTCGTTTCTTGAATGCTCGAGCATCAATCTTGCCCATTTCCTGATGGTAAAGGATCAACAAGCATGAGTCCTTGTTTACCAGATTCTCTATCTCTTCCCAGTATCTTTCACGATTGCCCTTGCTTTTAAGGTAGAACTTTAGCCTGTCAGCATCGCTAGGCCCTGCCTTGTCTGGTGAGAACGGGAGGGAAGTAATCACTCCATGTCTGAACTTGGCTTCCTGGTAAGCATCATTGAGGCTTCGCCGCATGCCCGGACCGAGATAGACGCTGTAGGTCGTCACCAAGCCATCGCAGACAATCTGTCCCCTGAATGGGAGAAGAACAGCCTCGATATAAATGGGAAGCCGGGGACCCAGCATGTCCTCGATCTCATCAGAAAGACCCACCACTCCATATGCGCGAGGTTGGCTTTCTTCAAGAAAGACAGTGTACTTCTTGAGGTACCGCATCACAAAGAACCGCCCCTTGATAAAGTGCTTCCAGTCTCGAAGTATATCCAACTCCCCTGCCGAGAAATGGAGAGGGTTCTCCGCAACAAAGGAATCGATCAAGTGGGCGTTCTCGCAAAGGGCATCTCTGATCGTGTTCTTTGTCTCAACGGACGAACAGATGAACTCCTCAAGTGTTGACACATGCTCGACTGCTTCCGTCTGCTGGCTAGCGTAGAACAGCAGTGTGAGGTGCAACTGGTGGAACAGCTTGCGATCCTTCTCAGACAGTCTCATTCCTCGTCTCCTCCCAGTACATAAATCGCGGATATGTCGTCACCTACTGCGATGGCCTCGTCAACCCTCTAGACGCAACCTCCCCCATTCGCGCTCCACATCATCCAGGTACTTTCTCACCTCATCCTCCGGCAAGAAAGCATACTTGAACCCGTTCTCGATCATCCTGAGAATGCCCTCCTCAGGAACGCCCAGAGCATGAACGTAGGCGTATTCCTCGGCCATAGTGGTACCAAAGAAGGTGGGATCGTCGGAGTTAATGGTCACCGGAGCCCCTGCTTCGTACAGGGCCTTCACGGGATGTGCTTCCAATGACGGATAGATTCCGGTACGCACGTTGCTGGTGGGGCATACCTCCAAACCTATGTCCTGCTCCACGATGTAGCTTATGAGAGACTCGTCTTCGATAGCCCGCACCCCATGGCCGATTCGCTCGGCCCCCAGCACGCGCAGAGCATCCCAGACGCTCTCCGGTCCCGAGGCCTCACCAGCGTGGACCGTCAGGCGCAGCCCGTGGTTGCGAGCCAGGTCATACACCGGCGCGAACTGAGCGGGCGGGTAGCGATGCTCGGCGCCTCCCAGGGTGATCCCTACGATGCTGGGAGTCCGCAACTGGATGACCCGCTTCAGCAGGTCAACTCCATGCGGGACCCCGTTGTTGCGGACCAGGTCAATGATCCACTGCACGCGGATTCCCGGTATCGCCGCGCCTTCCTCAAGGCAACCTATCATATCCTCCAACGCGATCCCCCGGTGCAGGTACTCCGGTGGGGCGACGGTTATCTCCGCGTAGACCACGTTCTGCGACCGCTGATTCTCGATCACTGCGGTGACCAGCCGCCTGAAGTCCTCAGCGTCTCGAATGAAGTGCCCCGTGAAGAGCCAGGTGGCGAGGAACTGATCGAAGTCGTCGTAGCAGAAGAGAGACAGCACTTCCTCTGCCGACCAGTGCCTCGGCGACAGGAAAGGGCGGATGTTATCATGCTCGCTGTAATAGTCCCTCTCCTCGGACAGGATGGTCTCCAACACGTTCTCGGCGACGTACTTATTCAGGAGCGCGGTGAAGACCTCGACCGGCATTGCACCCTTGAGATGGACGTGCAACTCAGCCTTGGGCATCTTTGGCAGTACTTCTCTCAGGTTCAACAATGCGGAGTCTCCCCTTCAATGTAGAATCTCATGATCGGTCGCGTCTCCGACCGTCGGAGGCACTCTGCGAAGCCAGCCCTCCTGAAAGCGGAGGCCAGCCCCGTGAAGGCAAAGACGGCGGGCATGTGGTCCTTCTTTGGCTCGATCGGGTAACCTTCCAGCACCTTGCCGCCTTGTTGCTTAACGTACTCGATGGCGGCCTGTAGCCATCTGACGGTCACGCCCTAGCCACTCTGCCACGCAGCATCTTCATCAGGCTGGTCTTGCCGCTGCCCCAACTGCCGAAGACGCCCAGTACCAGCGGCGTGTGGGTGTTTGGGTCGAGCAGGATATCGGCCAGGGCTTCGACGTAGGGCTGAAAGTCCAGTTCGTCCTTGTC
>JAKLPW010000134.1 GCA_022013675.1 Anaerolineae bacterium
AGGTGTGATCCTGACCACCTTTGGGGACATGTTGCGCATCCCAGGCAGCGACGGCACCCTGAGCGCCGCTAAGGCCGAGGGCGCAGATGTACGCATGGTCTATTCTACCCTGGATGCCGTTCAGTGTGCCCGCGACAACCCCGATCGGCCGGTGATTTTCCTGGGCATTGGCTTCGAGACGACGGCCCCCACCGTCGCCGCGTCCATTCTCCAGGCCGAGCGAGCCGGAATCCATAACTACTACGTGCTCTCCCTGCACAAGCTAACTCCTCCTGCCATGAGAGCGATCCTCGACGGGGGCGAAGTCGCCCTATCAGGGATCATCGGGCCCGGGCATGTAACCACGATAATTGGTTCCCAGGCCTGGGCGTTTCTGCCAGAAGAGTATGGCATGCCCTGTGCGGTAGCAGGCTTCGAGTCGCTGGACATCTTGCGTGCGGTGGCAATGCTGACAGACATGCTCGTGGAAGGCCGTCCTGCCATCGCCAATGCTTATCCCCGCTGCGTCAGTCGAGAGGGAAACCCTAGTGCCCAAGAGATAATGTATCGCGTCTTCCAGGTCACGCCAGCCGATTGGCGGGGGATAGGCACGTTGCCGGAAAGCGGTTTGGGACTGCGAAAAGAGTTCCGTCATCGAGACGCGGCGCTCGTCTTCCCTATAGAGATAGGCCCCTCCCACGAACCCAAGGGTTGCCGCTGCGGGGATGTTCTGCGCGGCGCGTTGAGTCCCACCGAGTGCCCGCTCTTTGCCACCCGCTGCACGCCAACCTCTCCCTTGGGGCCTTGCATGGTCTCGAGCGAAGGGGCTTGTGCGGCATATTTCACCTATAGAGAGTATGAAGATGACCACTGAACGCATCCTGCTGGCTCATGGCAGTGGGGGCAAGCTATCCCACGACCTCGTCGAGAAGCTCTTCGCACGGCGCTTCTCTAACGCCATACTGGACCGCATGGATGACTCGGCGGTGCTCGAAATCATGGGGCGGAAGCCAGGGGCAACAAGCAACAGGCAACGGCAAGGGAATATCTCCCCTCACTCCCTAGAACTAGTCGGGAAGCTGGCATTTACCACCGACAGCTACGTCGTGAGCCCAATTGTCTTCCCGGGAGGGGATATCGGCAAACTGGCTGTATGTGGAACAGTCAACGACTTATGCATGAGTGGGGCCCACCCCCTCTACCTGAGTGCCGGATTCATCATTGAGGAAGGGTTGTCCCTGGATGAACTGGAAGGCATAGTAGACTCCATGGCGACCACAGCGCTGCAGGCCGGAGTCGCTATCGTGACAGGGGACACCAAGGTGGTGGATAAAGGCCACGCGGATCTCCTCTTCATCAACACTTCGGGCGTGGGCATTGTGCCACCTGAGGTGAATGTCTCCGGCAGCAACGCCCGACCCGGCGATGTGGTGCTGGTGAGCGGAACCATGGGAGATCATGGCATGGCCATCTTGATACAGCGTGAGGGATTGCAATTCTCGTCTCACCTGACCAGCGACTGTGCCCCCTTGAATGGGCTGGTGGAGACCATTTTCGCCAGTCTGAGCACAGAAGAAAGCAAGTGCCTCGTGGCACGTGTGCACTGTCTGCGAGACCCTACCCGAGGGGGCCTCATTACGACGCTCAATGAACTGGCGCAGGCATCAGACGTGGGTATCGAGATAGAAGAGACCTCGATACCGGTTTGCGATCCCGTCCGAGCTGCCTGTGAGCTCTTGGGCTTTGACCCCCTCTATGTAGCCAATGAAGGAAAGTTGGTCGCCATCGTCACGGCGGACATCGCACAAAGAGTGCTCGAAGCCATGAAAGCCCATCCCTATGGGGCCAACGCAGCCATCATCGGAGAGGTTACGAGTTCCCATGCTGGCAAGGTGATAGTGCGCACTGCACTGGGCGCGCGGAGGATAGCCGGCATGCTGGCGGGAGAGCAATTGCCGCGAATCTGCTAGAGGAATCATTGGCCTTTCCCTTGTCTCCCTTTCAGCGAGACCTCTGCTATCAAGAACATAGCAACTTCGAGAACTAAGTCAATTCACGTCGAAAGGAGCGACCCTTAATGGAGCCAAGATTGGAAGTCGTATTGGCGAAGTACCAAGGAGCCCGGCAGGAAGCGCTCATTCCCCTCCTTCAGAATGTGCAGGAGGAGCTGGGCTACGTCTCGGAAGAAGCCATCTTCGCCATTAGCGAGACACTGGGCGTCCCAGACGCGGAGGTCTTTGGCGCGCTGACCTTCTACGCCCAGTTTCGATTGACGCCCGGAGGTAGACACAGTATCAAGATATGCCGCGGGACAGCCTGCCACGTTCGGGGTGCCCAGAGCATCATTTCCAGTGTCGAGGACGAGTTGAAGCTAGTCGCCCCCCAGGACACTACCGACGATGGCATGTTCACAGTTGAGAAAATCGCCTGCTTCGGGGCTTGCAGCCTGGCACCAGTAATGGTCTCTGACGGCGATACCCATGGTCGCATGACGCCAGTGAAGGCGCGCCGCATACTGCGCAGAGTTCAGGAGGGCGACGATGCATAATAGCCTTGCTTCTTTGCTATCCTGGGCTCAGGAAGAATATGATCGCAAGCATGTGAAAGGCGTACCTCAGATCATCTTGGGACTGGGGACCTGCGGCTTGGCCGCCGGGGGACAGGCCATACTGGACGCCATCCAGGAGAAGATCGCCGAGGATGGTATCCAGACTGAGATCGTCCAGGTGGGCTGTATCGGACCTTGCTATGCCGAGCCCCTGATGGATATTGTGAAACCCGGCGGTCCCCGCATTAGCTATCGAGAGGTCTCTGCGAAGAAGGCCCTCCAACTGGTCGAGGATAGCGTGATAGGCGATAACCTGCATTCTGAATGGGCCTTCGCCGTGGTTGGAGAGTCCTCCTTGGACGGAATACCATCCTACAAGGAGCTTCCGTTCTTCAAGTTTCAGGAGCGCCGAGTCTCCCGCAACTGCGGCTTCATTGATCCCCGCGCCGTGGAGGAATACATATTACGAGATGGCTACAAGGCACTGGTCAAGGCTTTGCAGGAGATGTCCCCTCAAGAGGTAGTCGATGAAGTCAAGGCTTCGGGCCTCAGGGGAAGAGGTGGAGCCGGGTTCCCCACGGGACTGAAGTGGCAGTTCTGCCGCCAAGCCAAAGGGGACACTAAGTACCTCATCTGCAATTTCGACGAGGGCGATCCGGGCGCTTTCATGAATCGCAGCCTGGTGGAGGGTGATCCACACAGCCTGCTGGAAGGAATGCTCATAGCTGCCTATGCAATTGGGACTCAGCACGGCTATATCTACGTGCGAGCTGAATACCCCCTGGCCATCGTTCGCCTCAGACAAGCCATTCAGCAAGCTCACGATCTCGGCCTACTAGGAGACAATATCCTGGGTACCGACTTCAGTTTCGACATCACCATCAAGGAGGGCGCCGGAGCATTCGTTTGTGGCGAGGAAACGGCCTTGATGGCCTCGATTGAAGGACGGCGCGGGATGCCACGCCCTCGACCTCCATTCCCGGCTCAATCAGGTTTGTGGGGAAAACCCACCAATATTAACAACGTGGGTACTTTGGCCAACGTGCCGAGGGTCATACTCAACGGCGCGGACTGGTACAAGGGTGTGGGCACGGAGACGAGCACAGGTACCAAGATATTCTGCCTCACTGGCAAGATCGCCCACACCGGGATGATAGAAGTGCCAATGGGGATAACCTTGCGTCGAATCATCTACGATATCGGCGGAGGCATACTAGCGGACCGCGCCTTCAAGGCCGCCCAGACTGGCGGCCCATCCGGCGGGTGCCTGTCCTCAGAACATCTCGACCTGCCCATTGACTACGAGTCACTGACCAAAGTAGGCTCCATTATGGGCTCGGGAGGATTGGTGGTCATGGACGAGGACACCTGCATGGTTGACGTGTCCCGTTTCTTCCTCTCCTTCACTCAGAACGAGTCTTGCGGGAAATGCGTCGCCTGCCGGCTGGGCACCAAGCGCATGCTCGAGATCCTGGAGAGGATCGCGGCAGGCGAAGGACAGCCGGAAGACATCGATCTGCTGATGGAGCTAGGAGAAACCGTCAAGCTGGGTTCACTGTGCGGACTGGGCCAGACTGCCCCCAATCCAGCTCTCAGCACCATCAGGTACTTCCGTGACGAGTATGAAGCGCATATCGCGGAGCAGCACTGTCCGGCTGGCGTCTGCAAGGCCCTCATCACCTACGAGATACTCCCGGATGCGTGTACGGGCTGTGGGGTTTGCCTGCGCAATTGCCCCGTCGGCGCCATCACGGGAGAGAAGAAGCAGCCACACGTGATCGCTTCGGCTCTTTGCACACGCTGCGACACATGCCGGCAGGTATGCAAGTTCGATGCCATCGAGGTGAATTGAACGGCTCGAGCATCGCATTGAAACCAGCTAGTTTCTCTGAGCTAACACTTTTGGTACCAAAGGAGTTCTAGATGAAGATGATCGAGAAGATTCGACTGACCATTGACGGTAACCCTGTGGAGGTCATGAGAGGGGCCACCATCCTCGAGGCCGCCGAGGCAGCGGGGGTCTACATTCCTACGCTCTGTGCCGACGAGGACCTGAGACCTTATGGAGCCTGTCGCCTTTGCCTGGTGGAAGTGAAGGGAGATCGGCGCCCGGTGTTGCCGGCCTGTTCCACCCCCGCAACCGATGGGATGGTGGTGGGAACCTCCTCGCCCCTGATTGACAAACTTCGGCGTAACTTGGTCGAACTGATGCTCTCCGATCACCCGGAGGATTGCCTTACTTGCCCTCAGAACAATCGCTGTGATCTGCAACAGGTTGCGGCGTATGTCGGGGTACGACAGATCCGTTTCGCGGGCGAGAAGAGACACTACACCATCGATGACTCGAACCCGTTCTTCGAGCGGGACCTGGAGCGCTGCATCCTCTGTGGCAAGTGCGTGCGGGTCTGCGACGAGGTACAGGGCCGCTCGGCGATACACTATGCGTACCGGGGGTTAGGGACCAAGATCGCCACGGTCCTCGATCGCCCCTTACTGCAGTCAGTCTGCGAGTCCTGTGGGCAGTGTGTCGCCAAGTGCCCTACCGGAGCCCTCCGCACCAAGACCAGCCTCCAGGTAGGTCTTCCCACCGGGGAAACCAAGACCGTCTGCGCATATTGTGGTGTGGGCTGCGGAATGATTCTCCAGACCCGGGACAACAGAATCATAGGCGTGGAAGGAGATCACGACAACCCCGTTAACTGGGGCCGCCTCTGCGTGAAAGGATCCTTCGGCTACGACTACGTCCACCATCCGGAGCGCCTTACCAGCCCCTTGGTTCGAAAGGATGGCGAGTTCCAGGAAGCCACGTGGGATGAAGCCTTGGACCTGATCGTTGAGAAGCTGGCCAGCGTCGTGGAGAATGATGGTCCGGACACCGTGGCGTTTCTCAGTTCTGCCAAGTGCACCAATGAGGAGAACTACCTCCTTCAGAAGCTAGGCCGCGGAGTGATCGGGACAAACAACATCGATCACTGTGCCCGTCTTTGACACAGTGCTACCGTGACCGGTCTGGTCACAGCATTCGGCTCCGGCGCTATGACTAACTCCATCGAAGACATCAGCAATCAGGCAAAGGCATACTTCATCATCGGATCGAACACAACGGAGCAACATCCCGTCATCGGCACCAGTATCCGGCAGGCCGTGAAGCAAAGAGGGGCCAAGCTGGTTCTGGCTGACCCGCGCGAGATTCCCATCGCCGAATTCGCCACGATCCATCTCAAGCATAGACCCGGGAGCGATATTGCCCTTCTCAACGCCATGATGAACGTCATCATCAGCGAGGATCTCCACGACAAGACGTTCATCGAAGAGCGAACAGAGAACTTTGACGAGCTGAAGGCAGCAGTGGAGAAGTACACACCGGAGTACGCTGAGGAAATCACCGGTGTCTCGGCCGAGGAAATCCGAGCAGCGGCATGCCTGCTGGCGACGAACAAACCCTCCTCCCTGCTGTACGCCATGGGGATTACCCAGCACACTACGGGGCATCAGAACGTGTTATCCTGTGCGAACTTCCAGATGCTGCTGGGCAACATGGGTGTGCCGGGTGGCGGAGTCAACCCCTTACGAGGGCAGAACAACGTGCAGGGAGCCTGCGATCTCGGTTGCCTGGTCAACGTCTATCCCGGCTACCAGAAGGTAGAGGAAGAAGACAAGCGTGACAAGTTCCTGGCCGCCTGGGGCAAGACTTCCTCTCTGCGCAACGGTCTCACCGTCGTGGACATGCTGAACGCGGCGGAGACAGGCAAAGTGAAAGCCCTTTTCATCCTGGGCGAGAATCCGATGATGACCGACCCTGATATCAACCACGTACGCCAATGCCTGAAGAGCCTCGACTTCCTCGTTGTCCAGGACATCTTCTTAAGTGAGACGGCGCAGCTTGCAGACGTTGTGCTCCCTGGCGCACCTTTCGCAGAGAAGGACGGCACCTTCACTAACACCGAGCGACGAATCCAACGCGTGCGCAAGGCAATTGTCCCACCCGGGAATGCCCGTGCCGACTGGGTGATAATCCGTGATCTGGGCAAACGATTGGCGAAGCGCATGGGGCTTGAAGACAATCCCGCCCCTTACGCCGGATGGGACTACGAGCACCCCTCAGAGATCATGGACGAGATCACCGCGCTGACTCCCATCTACGGGGGCATAAACTATGATCGAATCGACGATGTCGGTCTGCCGTGGCCGTGCCCTTCGTCAGACCACCCCGGCACCACCATCCTGCACGTGGGCAAGTTCTCCCGTGGGCTTGGCAAATTCAGTGGAGTCGAGTGGATGCCCCCCGTGGAGGAACCTGACGAGGAATACCCCCTCGTGCTTACTACCGGTCGCGTGCTCTACCACTGGCACGGTGGCGACATGACCCGCCGCACCAATCTGGAATTGCTCTACCCAGAGGCATTGGTGGAAATCAATCCTCAGGATGCGGGTTCCCTGAGCATAGAAGACGGCGAAATGGTCACAGTCAGTTCCCGGCGTGGTCAGGTCACCGCCAAAGCGGAGGTCACGGAGCGTCCCCTTCCCGGCGTAGTGTTCATGACCTTCCACTTCAAAGAGGCCGCCGCCAATCTGCTTACTATCGCAGCCCTGGACCCAGTGGCGAAGATACCTGAGTTCAAGGCCTGTGCGGTACGCGTGGAGAAAGCATAGCCAGACTCTACCGTGTTTGCCATTTACGTGCCAGGCACAGAGATGCGCCTGGCACGGGTCTCTGTCTCGTACACATAGCAGACTGAGGTCCTAGACGTGCAACTATGAATCGAGTAGATGATCTACAATCGGGCGTCCCGATCATGCCATGGCCCGCGTACAGGATCGGGGGTGGG
>JAKLPW010000135.1 GCA_022013675.1 Anaerolineae bacterium
GGGGTGCGGTACGTCTCTTTGGAGGTGGTAGAAAGAGCTCCGAGAGTGCGCCCATGAAATGATCCCGTGAAAGCCACGAACTCATATTTACTCGAGTTGGAGCTAAGTCGAGCCCACTTGCGAGCGAACTTCAGGGCTGCTTCAATGGACTCCGTGCCGGAGTTACAGAAGAAGACCCGCTGAGCGAAGGAGTGTTCTACCAGAAGCTGCGCCAGACGGGCATGGGGTTCCGTGTGATACAGATTCGAGACGTGTATGAGTTGCTTCGCTTGTTGCTGAATTGCCTCCAGTATCTCACTGTCCCCGTATCCGAGAGCGTTGACAGCGATGCCGCTTATCAGGTCCAGGTATCTCTTTCCCTCGGCGTCGAAGAGATAGACTCCTTCTCCCCTCTCCAGGACGAAATCTGGCCGGCGATAGGTCTGCAGGACATATGCTTTCTCCAGGCCAATGATCTCCTCAGTTTTCCCCGCCATGGTGAAACCCCCTTCTTGCCTTGTCCGTAGTTGTTCTTCTATCCGGATCTATCCTGATCGTGTTTATCCTCACGCGTCTATCACTCTGGTTCCGCCGCCATTTAGAAGGCCCTTTAGATTGGTGATGCGCACCTCCGACACGCCTCCAGCTAGCGCCTCCAGAGCAGAGCGGACTTTTGGTATCATTCCTCCATTGATCTCGTTGTTAGCGATGAGGGACTCGATCCGTGTCGACGTGAGGAGTGGTGCGGCCCTGTTCCCAATCAATACTCCAGGCACATTGCTGAGGAAAACCAAGGCAGAAGCACCGGCTGCGGCTGCGATGGCCGTGGCAGCGTGGTCGGCGTTGACGTTGTAGGTCTTGCCGTCCAGGCCCAGGGATATGGGCGAGATCACCGGCACCAGTCCGTGTTTCAACAGGGTTTCTAGGGCTTCCGTGTGCACGGACACGATGCGTCCTACCATGCCCAGATCACCGGCCGGATGAACCAGCCGCTCTGCTCGCAGGAGTCCCCAGTCTACTCCACTTAGTCCCATTGTGGGGATGCCCGCGGCCACCAGCCGTGCTGTGAGCCTCTTGTTTGTCGTGCCAGAGAGAACCATCTCTGCTACCTGGAGGGATTCCTGATCGGTGACCCTCAATCCTTCCAGGAAACGCGTCTCCAACCCTAGCCGCTCTTGAAGCTGGGCAATCTTTCTTCCGCCGCCATGTACTATGATGACGTACATCGAGCGCCGGAGTACAGTCACTGCCCTGGTGAGAGCTTTCAGAAACTTCTCGTCTTCTATCTCGTTGCCTCCTACCTTCAGGACTAGCGTGTCCATTCTAGGCCTCCAATCCCGTTCGTTCATCCAGGCCGAACATGACGTTCATGTTCTGCACCGCCTGTCCAGAGGCCCCCTTGATGAGGTTGTCTATGGCGGAAACGATGATGAAGTGGCCTCGGTCGTTTATCTGCGTGATGGAGATGACACAGTGGTTAGTCCCCACCACGTGTCTCAGACTGGCGAGGCGATCATCATCTAGGATATGAACGAAGGGCTCATCGACGTACGCCCGCTCGTAGATGTTGATGAGCGTTTTTCGATCGGCCGAGGCGGTTACGTAGATAGTCGAGAGAATGCCGTTGTTGACAGGAAGGAGGTGAGGCGAGAAGGTGACTTGATAGGGATGCCCCCCGAATTGGCGCAGTTCTTGTTCCATCTCGGAGATGTGGCGGTGGACGTGGCCGATGGCGTAGGGAGAGAAGTTCTCGTTGGCTTCCACGAAGTGGGTCTTGAGGTTCAGAGAGCGCCCTGCACCGGAAGCGCCTGACTTGGCATCTACGATAATGCGCTCATCGGATAGGAGCCCCTCGGAAGCTGCCGGGTACAGAGCCAGGAGAACGCCAGTGGGGTAACAGCCTGGGTTGGCTACCAGTTGCGCATCTCTGATCTGCTCGCGATACACTTCCGTCAGGCCGTAGATCGCCTCCGGCAGCAACTCGGGAACGACATGAGCTTTCTTGTACCATTGCATGTAGTCGGCAACGTCATGTAGCCGGAAGTCGGCGGATAGGTCGATGACTCTCGCTCCAGCTTCACGCACCCGCTTTACGGGTTCCATGGAGGCCCCGTGCGGTAGACAGAGAAAGGCTACCTGGACCTCGGAGAGGGGCGCGTCCTCAGCTTGGACCAGGGTCAGATCACAGAAGCAAGGGAAAACGTCAGAGAGGCGCTGTCCGGCGTAGGTCCTGGATGTAATGAATCGGAGACCGACATCAGGGTGCCTCAGCAGAATCCTTACAAGCTGATACCCGGCATATCCTGTTGCCCCATAGACTCCTGCTGTAATCATGATCGTACCTTTCCTCTACAATACTCCCGTAAATAGAGAAAGCCAGCTACGTAAGAAAGCTGGCTTAGAATCTGCTCTGATTTTTTGCCAAGCGCAACTACTCAGGCTTGCTCCTTCCTGGGGGAGCGCCTCCTAGGGCACCTGGCGATTACACTGGGATTGCAGTAGTACTTCATGAACATACTTACCTCGCTTGACAGACATAATCTATCACAGAACTCGCGCGTTGTCAAGTTGACGGTCCCTGCTCGACATGGTATAATTGAAAGCAATTGAGCATAGAATGACAGTGATGGAGAAGAGTAGGCCATAGCGATGCTGACAGAGAGTCGCCATTGGTGGAAGGCGATAGCAGGACGCGGCTGAAATCCACTCCTGAGTCGTCGTCGGAAACGTTCTTTTGCTTCTCCAAGCGAGGACGGTTAAGTTGCACCGGGAGCTCCCGTTACAGGGCAGGGGTAGTCTCTTACCCACTGAGGTCGGCAGCCGCGAGGCTGAGACGAAGAAAGGTGGCACCACGAGAAGGCGCTCCTCGTCCTTTCAAGGATGAGAAGCGTTTTTTGCTTGGCCTAGAGCTGCGAAGGAGGTACGCGATGATTGACATCAAGCTTGTGCAGGAATGTCCTGATGCTGTGAGAGAGGCTCTCATCAAGCGCAATAGTGTCGCCCCGGTGGATGAGATTCTGTCTCTGGACGAGAAGCGACGAACGTTGCTTAGTGAGACTGAAACGCTGCGCGCGCGCCGGAATGTAGTGTCCAGGCAGATCTCGAGAATGAAAGATGATGGGGAACGTCGGGCACTCATTGACGAGATGAGGGAAGTGGGAACTCGCATCAAGGCTCTCAATGTAGAGTTGCATGCGGTTCAGTCCGATCTCAAGACTGCGCTGTTGCAGGTGCCCAATATGCCGCACCCTGATACTCCGGTGGGTTCCGACGAGAACGAGAACGTGGTCGTTCGTAGTGAGGGAACACCTCGGGAATTCGATTTTGAGCCTCTGGCCCATTGGGACCTTGGCCCAGCGCTAGGGATTATTGATTTTGAGCGAGGAGTCAGGCTTTCTGGCACTCGTTTCTACGTCTTGAAGGGCCTCGGCGCGAGGTTGCAGCGTGCACTCATCGCCTGGATGCTCGAATTA
>JAKLPW010000136.1 GCA_022013675.1 Anaerolineae bacterium
AATTAACAGTGAACAGGCCATGCTGGAGACCCAGGGAAGTGGCCGGCTGGTGATACGCAGCCGTCAAGGACCGCACGTGGTTCGAATCGAGGTGGAAGATAGCGGACCGGGAATCCCCGAAGACGTCCTGCCCCGTATCTTCGAGCCCTTCTTCACGACCAAAGAAGTAGGCCAAGGAACCGGGCTGGGCCTCTCCATCTGCTACGGAATCATCGAAGAGCATGGAGGACGTATCTGGGCCGAGAGTCGCCAGGGAACAGAAGACCACGGCACCACTTTCATCGTGGAATTGCCTGTGGGGGAGGAGGAGTCAGCAGTCAGCGATCTCTGTTAAGCGAAGGTCTCCCGACCGAGGTTTTATCTGATAGCGAAGGTCTCCCGACCGAGCGGTGGAGTGACCGAAGAGGGTTCGGTCAGGAGACCCTCACCCAACAACGCCAACATATGATCAGCGAAGGTCTTTTATATGTTCAGCGAAGGTCTCCCGACCAGCGGCCAGAGGGGTTCGGTCAGGAGACCCTCACCCAACAAGAGGACTTTTGGCGGGGTTCTCGACCACATTTCTAGAGAAGATCATGGACGACTGCCGTCTCTGCTATCACGAGGCGCAGTACAGGGGGCTCTCACTCTGTTGATCCGCCAGAACCGCACGGCTACTACCGAGGACCTCCGTTTCCTGTCCTCCATAGGGAACCAGCTTGGGGTCGCGCTAGAGAACGCCCGTCTCTTCACCAAGACCCAGCGCCGCAGCATGGAATTGAACGTCATCAACACCGTTATGCAGGAGATCACTCAAACCCTGGCTCTGGATGAAATCCTCGATTGTATCTGTGAGCAGACCACTCGCCTGATGAATGCCGAGAGTTTCTTCGTGGGACTGCTGAACGAAGAGGGGGACGAGATTCACGCGAGAGTGATCGTTGACAAAGGGGAGCGGCTGGAGCCTTTCTCCTTCCCCATGTCCGACGGCAACACTCTCACTTCTTACATCGTCGCCACGGGGGAGTCGCTCCTTTTCTACGATCTGCAAGCCCAGAGGGCGAACCTCCCTGCCCCAGGGCTGATAGTTGGCCCCGCCCCCCATGCCTGGTTGGGAGTGCCGATGATGCTTGAGGACCGCATTATCGGGGCTATGAGCATTCAGTCCTACACGCCCGACCGCTTCACCGAAGCTGACCGGCGCATACTCTCCGTCATCGCCGGCCAGACGGCCATTGCCATCTCAAAAGCACGGCTCTTCGAGGAGCTGGAGACCCGCATGAAACAGCTCCAGGACGCCCAGGCCCGTCTGATGCAGAGCGAGAAGATGGCCGCCCTGGGAGCGCTGGTCTCTGGGGTGGCCCACGAACTGAATAACCCCCTCACAGCCGTCATCGGGTACGCGCAGCTTCTCCAGCTCCGTGACCTGGACGACGACATCAAACGAGACCTCCAGCGGATCTATGACGGCGCCCAGCGCAGTAGCCAGATCGCCAATGACCTCCTCACCTTCGCCCGGAGCTACAAACCGCAGCGCAGTCCCGTGGACATCAATCAAGCCCTCCAGCAGACGCTGGCGCTCCAAGCATACGAGATGCGGGTGCACAACACCAAGATTGTCACCGACCTGCTGCCTGACCTGCTAATGACCATGGCCGATCCTCACCGCCTCAAGCAGGTCTTCCTGAACCTGATCGTCAATGCCCAACAAGCCATGGAGGGGGCCAAAGGTGGTGGCATCCTGACAGTGCGCACTGTCAGGCCCCCGGACCGACCGGGCACCATCCGCATAGAATTCGAGGACAATGGCCCAGGCATCCCCCCCGAAATCCTGGGGCGAATCTTTGACCCCTTCTTCACGACGAAGGAGGTAGGAAAAGGGACCGGCCTTGGGCTCTCTATATGCTACGGCATTATCACCGAGCATGGAGGCACTATCTGGGCAGAGAACAACGTCGAAAGAGGAAAAGGAGCAGAGTCGGGGGCCATCTTCATCGTGGATCTCCCCTTCGTACCGGTGAAAGATGAGAAGTCCGGGGACGAGCAATCCCCGGATGAGGCTGTCCAGGATGAGGAGATTCTCCGCATATTAGTGGTAGACGACGAGCCCGACGTAGTGGAGTTAATCAGACGCGTAGCGGAACCCCAAGGACATCACGTAGAAAAGGCTTCGGATGGCATCGAAGCTCTCGAACTCCTTGGACAAAACGACTTCCAGATCATCTTCTGCGATCTGAAAATGCCCGGCCTGAGTGGAGATGCTCTCTACGAACGGGTAGCAAAGGAACGCCCGGAAATGGCCCAGCGATTCGTCTTCATCAGCGGAGATACCTTCAACACCGAGTCGAGAGCCTTCGTTGCTCTGACAGGCCGCAGCCTGATCATGAAGCCCTTCAGCATCGCCGACATACAAGGTATCCTGGACGAATGGGTGAAGAAAAAGAAATAACCAGTAGAGGAGCAGAGTAACCTACAAACCTCAGCGGTCTCAGCGTACTCTGCGGTGAAGGGATTGACCCTACGTCCCCTCCAACCGCAGCAGCGAGCTATACCGCCGCTTGATGCTATTCCAAACCTCATACACACCGGACACCCGACGCTTCTCCGTGGCGTATCCGGTCCGCGCGTCAGTCACCGATATGATGTCCCACAACTCGACCCCCGGGTTAAGATGCACCTCCAGGTAACCGTCATAAGCCCGCGCGACAGCATCATCCCACAGACCCGTGGCCATCGCCTGGCACTCGCTAGCAGCATCCAGGTGCAGATCCACAGCAATATCCATCAGCCTCCGCCCCAGCTCCTGGCCATCAGAAAGGTGAGCCACCTGGTAACCGGTCCCATCCCCCATCACTCGTACCACGTTCGGAGTGATCACCGCCACCGCATACTCCCCTTTGATGATCTCCGAATTCGTACCATAAGTGTACGTGGACACCGTCGATTGATTCGCTGGTATCAAACACTGCAAGACACCATCCTGGTCCCACCACCCACGGCCACCAACCTTGCGAAACAGCGAGTTTACCGCGTGGATCGCCGTGGTCGATGCACCCAACGCCGGCACCTCGCGCTCAGTCTCCCGAGCCTCGTAATGCATAAGTCCCATCCA
>JAKLPW010000137.1 GCA_022013675.1 Anaerolineae bacterium
AACCGCGAGTTCGCCATGAAGGTACTCCTCGCTCGACTCTACGATCTGGAGCGTACCCGCCAGGAAGAAGAGAAAGCGAAGCTCAAGGGGGAGCATGTGGAGGCCGGATGGGGCAATCAGATCCGCTCCTACGTGCTGCACCCTTACAACATGGTCAAGGATCACCGCACCGGGCACGAGACCGGCAACACTGGGGCTGTACTGGATGGTGACCTGGATCCCTTTATCGAGGCCTACCTGCGTTCACAGGTAGGAGCAGGAGGAAACAGCTAGCGACAGCAGATCAAGCCAACACGAGTCAGCAGCCAGAAAATCGCTCCGCCACCCGCTATCTGACCCCAAATGGCAATCCACCGATCTCCCGCGTCACCTCGAAGATGCGATCCAACACCACGGCAGCCTCCTCCGGTTCCATGACTCGTGGCTGCGCGCGCCAAATGTATGTGGGAATGAGATCCACGCTCTTCAGGCCGCTCCGGTCTGCCAAACAATAGAGAATGGCCCCTTGCCGCACGTCACTATCGAAAAACTGATCAAACACAAAGTTCCCCAGGCTGTAGGCCACGAAACCCGAATCGAAGTACTCCACCGCTTGTAGCACATGCGGGTGGTGACCGATGACCAGGTCAGCTCCCGCTTCAACCAACTCTTGCGCCATGCGTCTCTGGAAAGGCGTGGGACAAGACGTGTATTCCGTCCCCCAGTGGCAAGACACAAAAAGCAGGTCGGTCTCCTCAGCGGCAGCCCGGACGCTCGCGACAGCAGTCTCGGGGTCAAGCCAGGCACTCCCGGGGCTATCCTTAGTCGCTGCGAACCAAGAAGGCCCAATAGCATTGAAAGCTAGGAACCCTACCCGCATCCCCTTGACCAGAACGGATCTGACGGACAGCGCCTCTTCCAGATCGTCGCCCGCCCCCACCGGCACAATTCCAACACTGCAGAGCGCATCGAGCGTGTCCACCAACGCGACATCGCCGTAATCCCCCGTATGATTGTTAGCCAACGAGATTACGTCAAGTTCAGCGTAGGACAAGCCCTCGACCACAGCCGGAGCGGCCCGGAACTCGTACCCCTTGTCTTGCCGGGTGCCTCGCTCCGATATGGGACATTCCAGATTACCGAAGGCGATGTCGGCTCCAGCCAGGATGCTTCTTGTGGCTTCATTCTCGAAGGGAAAGGTAGGTGAGTTCTTCGCGATGAGCTCCCCCACATAGCGAGCCAACATGATATCCCCCACGGCAACCAGCGACACCGGCTCTTGCACGGAGCAGGCAAAACCATCACATAACTCTCGACGCAGGTCGTCACCCGGGTCACCCACCAACCACCAACGCAGCGTGTAGGGGTACTCGCTCAACGCTTCACGCCACAGACGATGCTCTCCTATCGGTATGGTGCGCACGCGGAAGTCGATCGACTCCCAGGGCAGAAGCGCCAGTGCCTTCTCACTGCTGGCCACATGCTCAAGGACCATCTCAGGCGTATCGTAGCACGGGAGGGTTGGCGCTACACGATCCAATCCCAGCAGCAACGCCTCGCTCGTGCCATCCCCGCAGACAACAGCCTGCCAATCGGAGTC